>JAZGAY010000121.1:0-9639 GCA_036475985.1 Candidatus Brocadiales bacterium | reverse complement strand
GACTGTGTTATCATCGTGCGACACAAGGTCGCACGCTACATTCTTCGAGCCACCATATAGACCGGGATAGACTATCTCCCGGTAGGTGGGGATGTTGTTGTGCCACTTGGAGGGGTCGTTGCCGATGAAATAGTTTACTTTGCCGCCTAGTTGTTCCCTGGCCTGGGCTGTGGTGGCATTTGCCCCTAAAAACTCAAGCCTGTAGGCTACACCCTGTCGGGGTTCAGGGTCGGTATTATTATCGCTGTTCGTGCTGTGCTGTATTTCTCTATTCTTATTGACGGCCTCAATCTTTTGAAACACCACCGCCCCATCGGTAAAATAGACCGTATCGCTGCCCTTGAAGTAGTACCTGACCTCCTCGGCCGTCTGACCCCGGTTTTCTATAAAAAAGGCGGGGATGTTGCCCAGTTGTTTTATTGCCCTGGCTTTATCGGCCTCTTTAAGGTTCTGTGGCTGATTGGCCTCGGATTCTTGAACCGTATAGGCAGGGCAGAAAAGAGTAATCAATACGACAGACAGGATAGCGAAGAAAATTGATAAGGTATTTCTCATAATCACTTCCCCTTTTATAATGGCCTTTACCAATAAAGACGGAAGTCTTCGTAGGGACAGCCCTCGTGGCTGTCCGAAAACTTGATCTATGAAAATTAGAGACTTGCGGACAGGGATAAACCCTGTCCCTACGTTTTTATACAACCGGGTAGGTCATTGTCACACTATGACATCACGAGGTGTAACGGACAAAAGACCTTTTACCGGAGATGTCCCCCTTTTAAGATTTTGTCGGGCCCCCAAAAAAATCTTCCTGCCAAGAAAAAGAGGAGCTTATGCGAAAATTATCATCAGGTGTCAGAACTCAAGCTCTTTAATAAAGAAGAATGTACTCTCATTCTACTAAATGTCAAGGGGGGAGACTTGTTTCTAATGGGGGTTATTGGGTACTTCAACGAGGTTCCGCAGACTGTCCCAGGTAGTTGACAGTGTTGGGAATGTGTGTTAAGATTTGTTTTAAAGGCCTAAAAACGGAGGACATCGGGTGAACGGCAGGCGCTATGCCGAGGTAGTAGTTAACGCGCCCATCGGAAAGACACTTCATTATAGTGTACCTGACGCCCTGTCCGCTGATATAGACATAGGTAAACGTCTGAAAGTGCCGCTCGGTAACAGGGTGGTGAGCGGTTACTGTGTGGGCCTGACGGACTCTCCTTCAGACATCTCTCCCCACAGGATAAAAGGCGTGATAGAGGTGCAGGACGGCCGCCTGGCCATGGACCCTGCCATGCTGCGTCTAACCCGCCAGATATCCCGGCGCTACCAGTGTCCCTGGGGCGATGCCATTGAGGCGGTCCTCCCCGCAGCCGTAAAGAGGGGACACCGGGCAAAGAGGACAAAGGCACTTAGGCTGGCGAGGCGGCCCGATGAGATAAAGGCTGAGTTGCCGGCCCTGAGTAGAAGGGCCCCCAAGCAGGCACAGGCCCTTCGGATGCTCCTTGAGGCCGACAACGGAGTCAGCGTCCGTGAGCTTTCACGCTTTAGCGGTTGCGGTCCCTCCAGTATCCGCGCCCTGATAGCACGCAAGTTAGTAGAATCTTATGAGTTGAGCCCGCAGGAGGACGACCGGACCGGCAGGCCCGTCCCCAAGTCTCCACATCTTACCCCCACCGAGGAACAACAGTGTGCGCTCGATCTGATAAAGAAAAGACTCTCGGAGGACAAGTTTGGTGTCGTGTTACTGCAGGGTGTGACGGGCAGCGGAAAGACGGAGGTGTACCTGCAGGCAAAAAGCGAGGTCGTTGGAAAGGGTCTTGGGGCCATTGTGCTGGTCCCCGAGGTCTCGCTAACGCCTCAGACCATAGAGCGCTTTAGTGAGCGGTTTGACAATGTGTCCGTGTTGCACAGCTATCTTACCGGCGCAGAGCATTATGCCCAGTGGCAGGCCATAAGAGACGGCACGTCTCAGGTGGTTATTGGCGCGCGTTCTGCGGTCTTTGCGCCACTTAAGAGGCTTGGGCTCATTGTAATCGATGAGGAACATGAGTCTACGTATAAGCAGGACACCGTACCCCGCTACCATGCCAGGGACGTGGCCATTATGAGGGCAAAGGAGGAAGGCGCGATGGTGGTGCTGGGTTCGGCAACCCCCTCTCTGGAGAGTTACTTTAGCTCCATAACAGGTGAATACGGCAGGGCCGTCCTGACAAAGCGTGTGGGCGGCAGGCCGCTTCCGCCTGTAGAGGTGGTGGATATGAGACAGGAGTTCCACGTAGGCAGGTCTACGCGGCTGCTCTCACACCAGCTTGAGCACTATATGCGGGAGGCGCTGTCCAGGGGTGAGCAGACGATCCTGTTTCTCAATAAACGTGGTTTCTCGCCGTTTATCAGTTGTTTGAGGTGCGGATACGTGCTCAGGTGCGAGAGGTGCGATGTTACCCTTACCTATCACAAGAGGTCTCATGTCGCCCTGTGTCACTACTGCCACGGCGAAGTGCATCCGCCGGAGGAATGCCCTGACTGCAAGGGCGCAAAGTTGAATTATTTTGGTCTCGGCACCGAGAGGATAGAGGACGAGATAAACAGACACTTTCCCGGGTACAGGACCTTGAGGATGGACAGCGATACGATGAAGGGCCGGGACGTACACGAAAGGGCGTTCAGGGCGTTGAAGAACCGGGAGGTTGATATTCTGATAGGGACGCAGATGATAGCCAAGGGGTTTGACTTCCCTAACGTGACCGTGGTGGGGGTTATCTCGGCCGACACCATACTCAACTTTCCTGATTTCCGCGCCTGCGAGAGGACGTTCCAGTTACTCTCCCAGGTGGCTGGCCGAACCGGCAGGGGCCCGAAGGGCGGAAGGGTGGTCATACAGTCGTTTAACCCGAACCAGTACGCCATCCGGGCGGCAGCGGAGCACGACTGCGATGGTTTTGCCAAGCGTGAGCTGGAATACAGGAGGTCGCTCGGCTATCCGCCGTTTGGTGTGATGGCAAGGATAATTTTCAGGGGGAAGAAAGAGGACTCGGTGCGCAAGAGGGCCCTGCAGTCGGCAGGGGTTTTAAGGGAGGTCTGCGCCGGTAACGGACGGAGGATAAGTGTCTTGGGACCTGCGCCCGCACCTGTCTCCAGGATAAAGGACAATTACCGCTGGCACCTCACCATTAAGGCGCCCTCTCACGATGTCCTGGGTGAAGTGTTACAGAAGGCGGACAGCGGCAGGCGTACCTCGGGCGGCGTCAGAGAGATTGTGGACGTAGACCCGTATAATATGTTGTAATATGAAAAACTCAGTGGGAGAATAAAGCATATGGTATTTGACGGCAGCGCCAACGGCCACGATGCCAAGTCCTTCTTTAATCAGAGGGGCGGCATCACCTATAACGATTTTACTCTGCTTCCGGGTCATATAGACTTTAACATCGACGATGTGGGGCTTGAGACCAGGCTCACCCGGAACCTCAGGATAAAAAAGCCCATCGTCAGCTCTCCAATGGACACGGTGACAGAGTCTAAGATGGCCATACAGATGGCACTCCTGGGCGGTATAGGCATTATCCACTACAACAATACTATCGAAGGGCAGGTCAAACACGTAAGGACCGTGAAGAGGTTTGAAAACGGCTTTATTACCGAGCCGGTCGTGCTTCGTCCCGATAAGACCATTGCGGATGTGAGAAGGATTAAAGAGGCCTACGGCTTTTCGGGCATACCCGTTACCGAGGACGGTACGCTTGGTTCCAAGCTGGTAGGCATAGTGACCCAGAGGGACATAAGTTTTGAGACAGACGTAACCAAGAAGCTCAGCGAGGTGATGACCACCAAGCTTGTAACGGCCCCGAAGGGTATAACACTGCAGGAGGGTAACAGGATACTCAAGGAGTGCAAGAAAGGCAAGCTCCCCCTAGTCGATAAAGAAGGACGTCTCGTCTCGCTAATGAGCAGGACGGACCTGCTAAAGAACGAGGATTATCCCAATGCCTCCAAGAATAAGGAAAAACAACTCCTGGTGGGCGCCGCCATATCCACAAAGGAGGAGGATAAGGAGAGGCTCGACGCCCTGGTGGGCGCAGGGGTCGACGTAGTCATTATAGACGCATCGCAGGGCGATTCCGTCTACCAGATAAACATGGTCAAATATGCAAAGAAGAAATACCGTGACCTGGAGGTCATTGGGGGCAATGTGGTGATGGCCAGGCAGTGCAAGTCTCTGATTGATGCGGAGGTGGATGGCCTGAGGGTAGGTATGGGATGCGGCTCCATATGCATAACCCAGGAGGCCCTGGCCGTAGGCAGGGCCCAGGGCTCTGCCGTATATCACTGTGCAAAATTTGCCAGGGAATACGGTAAGATACCCGTGATAGCCGATGGCGGCATATCTAATCTGGGCCACCTTACAAAGGCCCTGGCCGTCGGTGCCAGTACCGTTATGTTGGGCGGCATGCTTGCCGGCACTACGGAGACGCCGGGAGAATATTTCTATGAAGGCGGGGTGAGACTGAAGAAGTATCGCGGTATGGCCTCCTTTGAGGCCATGGAGGTGGGCGGGGGCAAGAGGTACTTTTCTGATGACGACAAGGTCAAGGTCGCCCAGGGTGTAACCGGGGCCGTTGTCGACAGGGGTTCTGTTGTGGACCTTATCGAGTATCTGGAGCAAAGTCTTAGACACGCCATGCAGGACCTGGGCTGCAGGACCATCGAAGACCTTCACAAGTCCAGCTATAACGCTACGTTGCGGTTTGAGGTAAGGAGCGCGTCCGCCCAGACGGAAGGCGGCGTACACGGGCTGTATTCGTACAAAGACCCGCATCTGGCCCTCTTCAAACAGCAGGCAATAGACCGGAGGGAATTGCCATAAAAAACGCAAAAGATCTGGCGTTGAGAACGGACCGTATCAAAGGGTTGCTGCCAATCGCCGTTTTTATCATTTTCGTCGAATTTCTTTTCCTGACGCCGGACATGGTAACGTGTCCGGCATACGGGTATTCTGAAGCAGACCTGAAGACGGTATTGGATACGGATTTATGCCCCCGGTGCGACCTTAGCGGTGCGGACCTCAGCGGTGAAGTCATGACCGTTGCCGACCTTCACGGTGCCAACCTGCGCGGCGCCAACCTGCAGAATGCCTGGCTGGGCAATGCCTGGCTGAGCGATGCCAACCTTACTAATGCCAACCTCAAGGATGCCAACCTTGAGGCTGCCGACCTCAGTAATGCCGACCTCAGCGGTGCCGACCTGACCGGTGCCATCCTGTCCTATGCCGACCTTACGGACGCCAAGCTGATCGGGGCCAAAATGAACGGTGTCAATCTGGATGGGACCAGCATGAGTGGTGCCGACCTTAGCGGCGCTGACCTGACCAACGCCTACGCGAGACCCTACGACGTAAAGGGTGCCAAGTTTACGGGAGCAAAAGGTCTTAGCCCGAAACAGATAGAGGAACTTAGGGCGGCAGGTGCCATTATAGATTCGGGCGCTGCGCCTGTGCCGAAGGTGCCGGGCATAGAGAGTGAAACGGGGGGCCTGTATCCTACTGTAGAAGAAAATATCGACAAATTGTTAAAGACCATGGCGTGTCCTGGCTGTGACCTTCATGGTGCTTACCTTCAGGGTGCCAACCTGACGGATGCCGACCTTGAAGGTGCCAACCTTAGCGGTGCCAACCTGCAGATGGCCGACCTGCACAAGGCCGACCTGGAGGGTGTGAACCTGAACAAGGCCAACCTGAGCGGCGCCGACCTGCGTGACGCCAACCTCAGTAAGGCTATGCTGAATGACGCCGACCTCACAGGTGCCAACCTGGGTTTTACCGACTTGGGTGGCGCAAACCTGAACGGTGCCGACCTGAGCGGTTCCAACCTTAACCATGCCATGATGAGAAAGACAGACATGCGGGGGGTGAAAGGCCTTTCCCCGGAGCAGAAAGAATACGTTAGAGGACACGGCGCTACAGTGGACTAACCTCTGTTGCTACTTTGTCTTCCGGCGGTTTGACCGCTTCTTGAAGGGCCGATTGCGGGGGCTCAACACCTATTTTGTCTCCGGGTTTTTTCCCTCCAGACGCTCAGTGACGACCGCACACCAGAATCTAACTTTTTTTATTGACAAACCGGGTTAATTCCGTACTATATGAGCCTTCTTGAAATATGGCGAGAAAAACCCCTCTCCATTTAAGGACAGGGCAGATTGACCTAATTTTAGGGTGAAAAATTTGTTTAAGGATTTAGGGGAGAGGTACTTAGAGATACTAAGTATCTTTTAGAGAAAGGAGAGAGGGAAAAATGAAGAGACTCGCAACATTTGCCATCTGCGCCTTCTTCTTGACGGCGTTAGGCCTCAGCGGCCTCGCCACGGCAGATGAAGAGCCGGCAGTGTCTCTAGACGTTATTGTGATTGCTCTTGGCAACGCCCCCTTAGAGAATGCAACTGTTACTGTAGGGGATAATGAAGAGACTACAAAGAATAACGGTTGTGCCACTTTTACCCTTCCTCCCGGAAGCTACACTGTGTGTGCCAAGGGTGAGTGGGGCGGAAAGAGCGGCGAGAAGTGTCAGGACATAACGCTGCGAGGCGAGAAGCGCTTTGTGGTCTTGGAACTGTTCCAGAAGATAGAGTCGGTCTGGGATTAAGCGTTATAAAGATAAGCTAGTCAAAAATGGCCCCGAGGCTATTGTCTTGGGGCCATTTTCATTAGTTTCCCCAGGATGTCCCCGTTATCGAGCCTGTAGAGTGACCCGAAGGATTTTCTTTTGTTGAGCCTTGCCGTATAGGCGATGACGTCGCCTTCCTTTAGCATCGTCAACTGAGGCAGGTATGTTTTTTTAAAGATAACGGTCGCCTCGGGCGCCTCTCCGACGTCAAAGCCCATTTTCAACGTATACCAGTCGAAGTTTGTCATACCTCTATAAACGATTACACCGTTCCACCAGACATATTTCCCCTTATATTGACTCTTCCAGAGATCGTTTCTTTCTTCTTTGCTCAACGTGCTCTCCGGCCCGAACAGTAGATTAAGCTCTTCCATGGTAACGTCTACAAACGCCCTCCCACCGCGGCTTGATTCCGGAAACGGCATATCTCTCGGGGATGGTATCTCTCCCTTTGAGAAGGGTACTCGAACTTGTCGACGGGCCGGTTCCCAAGGTCTTGAGAGCCCTGAGGCTGACACTGCTTCAGAACTGGCCCACGCCATCTGGTCCTTTGCCGCATAGAGGCGTTCGAACTCCTTGTGATACGAATCCACTACGGACGGGTCATCCGAAATAACAACGTTTTCATGGCTATATTTCGGGGCCTTGTTTGTCCAGTTATATGTACCGGTTACGAGAAGTTTGTCGTCAAAGACGGCAAAATTGTTGTTCATCCGTCCGCCGGCCTTGCCCTTCAGGACCTTTATCTTAAGACCTTCTTCCTTGAGAAGAGCGACCACGGAGGATTTGGGGCGGGCATGCTGGTAGTCTACGACCATCCTTATGTCTACCCCGCGGGCCTTTGCGTCTGTGAGGGCCTGGGTGAGCTTGCCCGAGCTCAAGCTTGAAATGGCCAGGTCTATGCGGTTTTCTGAACGACTTATGTTGTCGACGAGGAGTTCTTGTATGTCACTGTCCGGGGAAAATATTACATCCATCTCCCCATAACACGTTGCTGACAGCAGGCAGTAAAAAGATATCTTGAGAAAGAGGCACTTGAGTGTTGACACGTTCATAGTAAGAAGCTGGCGTGAATTAACCTTCGCCTTTAGTATCGCCTTCCCACACCTCAAGGAACCTCCGGCAAATGTCGATGGTCGTGATCATGCCCATAAGCTTACCATCTTTGACAACGGGCACGGTCCGGAAACCATGTTTTTTCATGAGTGCTATGGCCACCACAAGGTCGCCCTGTTCATCTATCGTGATGACGTCTTTGGACATTATCTCGGACACCTTTAATTTTGCCAAGTCTTCCACGTCTTTTACGGTAATGTCGAGTGCGCCATAGTCTTTTATGAAGTCCACGTTGCTGAGGATCGGCAGGAAGTCGGGACTGAAGGTGTTGAGTATGTCAGTGATAGAGATGATGCCCACTACATGGTCCCCGTTGTCTACCACGGGAGCAGCCCATATCTTGTTTCTCATGAATTTTGAAGCGGCCTCTTTTATTCCGTCCTCGGGCCCCAAAACCACGATGTCCTTTTCATAGCATTGACTAACTTTCACAGGAGGCTCCTAATTTGGGTAGTAAACTGTATGGGATAACGCTGCCACGTAAAGACAGAATATATCATAGTGTGGTGTTTTTTTCAAAGGTTAAAGGTTAATGTACCTGGACGGCTCAGTTACTTCAGTGACCCTGGCTGTAAGTGATGAGGGCCTTTGGCAGGGTGTCGAGGACGTCTGTTGCTATCAGCGAGTATTCACCGACGGTGTCACGTGCCAGGTCCCCGGCCAGTCCGTGGAGGTATACACCGAGTCTGGCGGCCTCAAAGGCAGAGAACGTGCCCTGGGCCCACAGGCCCGCGATAAGACCGGTCAGCACGTCGCCCGTGCCGGCCGTTGCCATACCTGGATTGCCGGTGGTGCACTCGTACAACTCGTCGGCACGGGCGACAAGGGACCTGTGTCCTTTGAGCACCAGGGTGATTTTGGGGTAGTCTTTTATAAACCCGTTTATCACAGCTGCCCGGCGGTCGTGGTCCCGGCTTGAACTGGATGAACCCGGGGCCATGAGGCGGTCCATCTCGCCGGGATGGGGAGTCAGGATTATGTCTGCCTTCGCCTCCTTTAACGTATCCGGCCTGTCCGCCAGGGCGTTGAGGCCGTCGGCGTCTACTACCAGGTGTCCGCCGAGATTCTCAAGCAGCCAGAGTACCAGTTTTTTGGTGTCGGGATTCTGGGAGAGCCCCGGACCCAGGGCAACTGCCTGTGCCTCCTTGCCCATCTCGACTATCTCGTGTCTTGCTCCATAAGAAAGGGTCTGTTCTCCGGTCTCCGGCAGCGGTTTTGTTATTACACACGTTAGTTTTGAGGCGACGATTGGGTTAAGGCTTTTTGGTGTAGCCAGGGTGACGAGTCCCGCCCCCGCCCGCAAGGCTGCCTTTGCCGCAAGGCAGGCCGCCCCTGTCATGCCTGATGAACCGGCGAGGATGAGCACCCGGCCGTATGTGCCCTTATGGGTGTCGGCCTTGCGCCCTGGAAGCCGGGGTAGGTCTTTGATTTGCCTCATGGTGTCGTCCCGTATATATGCCGTTACTAAACAACAAGCTAGCAGATTATATAATTGGAGTAAACAGATAATATCCGCCCTCAGGTCTCGTTTTATAATCGTTTTATCCTTTTAAATGTTGACCCGAGTGCGTGTTTGTGTTTCTTTCTATAAGCGATGTCGCATGTTTTATAAAGGACTACGGTATCTGGAGTCTGAACGATGGGGAAAAAGGACGTTGGTAAACTGGCCGGGGAAAATTATTTGAACGGTTCCGGCTGCGCCGAGAGCATACTCCATGCGCTTAAGGATAAGGGGATAATAGACGTACCGGATGAACTGCTCAGGGCGTCAACCGGATTTGGTACCGGCATGGGCGGAAAGGGTATGACATGCGGGGGGGTTACGGGGCCGATTATGGCTATCGGCCTTGAGTATGGGAGGACCGATCCCGGAGAA
>JAZGAY010000120.1:0-2075 GCA_036475985.1 Candidatus Brocadiales bacterium | reverse complement strand
TCGCGCCTTTTATTTCGCGGTAAAGTATGGCCTCATGCAGGGCGTGCTGGTCTATGATGTTAATGCCCTTCTGGGTTTCTTCAACTATATATGTGGAATGAAGTTGCAGGAAGCGTCCAAACCCTGGACCTGTCATCTCCCCACGTGTTGTAACGGCAGGTGTTTTTTGTAAAAGCGGCGTAAATGCACCCGCGCCTGTTGCGCCCTTCGCGCCACGGCTGCCGGGTGTTTCCGGCGAGAGGCCAGCGGCACGTTGGGATGTCCCGGGCGCTGTGTCCGTCCCTGAACGAGTGGATGGGGCTGCAAGTCCAGGTTGAAACTGGTCCAGGGCCTTCTTTATGCCATGCAATACCTGCCCGTAGACCTTGGAAGACTCCCTGAACCTGACCTCCAGCTTGGTTGGATGGACGTTTACGTCCACATATGACGGGTCTATGTTAAGCAACAGGAAGACCACCGGGAACCTACCCGGGGGCAACAACGTGCGGTACGCGTTGTTTATGGCATGGGTCAGCGCCGAATCCCTTATGGACCTGCCGTTAAGGAAGACGAACTGCATCCGCGTGTTTGTGCGAAAATGCGTTGGCGCGAGGGCATAACCAGTCACCTCCAAATCTTTTTCCCTGGAATTTATCGCTATCAGGTCTCCGGCAAGTTCGTCACCGTAGTAGCCGGTAATCCTTTCCTTCAGGCTGGGAGCGGAGGGGAGATTAAAGACCTCACGGCCGTTATGCGAGAACATAAAATGCACCTCCGGGTGGGAGAGCGCCAGCCTGGTAAGCACCTCTGATATATGCGACATCTCGGCCGGGGTGGACTTGAGAAATTTTCGCCTGACGGGAATGTTGTAAAAAAGCTCCTTTACCTCTACCAGGGTGCCCTCCGGTGCACCAACGTACTTGTGTTTCCCGCGGTCTCCCCCCTTTACCTCAATCTCTGCGCCCTGGTCCGCACCCCTGGCACATGAAACAATCCTTGCCATAGACACCGCCCCGATACTTGCAAGCGCCTCGCCCCTGAAGCCCATTGTCCCAATGGCCTCCAGGTCTTCTACTGTGGCAATCTTGCTCGTTGCGTGCTTGAGAAAGATTTTGGCCAGATCCTCGGACGTAATGCCCACGCCATCGTCCGCTACGCGAATTAGCGTCTTGCCGCCCTCGACCAGCTCCACGTCGATCCTGGTTGAACCGGCGTCTATCGAGTTCTCCACCAGCTCCTTGACCACAGAGGAAGGCCGCTCGATGACCTCACCCGCGGAGATCTTTCTCGCTACGTCCGGCGGAAGGACCTGTATCCGAGACAAAAAACCTTGCTGCTTTTTCATAAAAGAAACCCTATGCCCTAGAAAGACTGCTAACTACGCCCTCGTATCTCTTCCCATGACTTGAGACCTCAAGTCTTCTTGTGTTAGGACCCTCTATATACATGGAAATCTTCAGATAATTATCGGGAAGACATTCCTCTACCCTGTCGGCCCACTCGACCACAGACACCCCGTCTCCCCAGAAAATCTCATCGCAACCGAGTTCAAACATCTCCCCGGCACCCTCGAGCCTGTAGGCGTCAAAGTGATAGATGGGCATGCGGGCCTTGTACTCGGCTATCAACAAGAAACTGGCGCTCCTGACCTCCCTCACGTCTCTAATGCCAAGTCCCCCGGCCAGACCTTTTACCAGTGTGGTCTTGCCGGAGCCGAGACTCCCCATGAGCGCGACCACGTCACCGGGACCCAGAAGTTCGCCTAACCTCCGTCCCAGCTCTATCGTCTCCTGCTCGCTTGAGGTGGTTGCAACAAACGCCGTCTGTGCGCCGCTAGATGTGTTCATATCCTTCGGGTCTTATCCGCCGGAGTCTTCCGTGTTTTTTATCTTCAAGAAAGAGTCCCTTTTCTCTCCGTATGCGGCCTATCCTGGCAACCGGGATTTTTAGAGGATTTTTGTCGATGAGCCTTTGTGCCTGTGATTTGTTGAGTGTAAACAACAGCTCGTAATCCTCACCGTCCGTCAACGCATGATGCAGCGGGGTCTTTTTGCCCGCTTTGCCCGTTTTGCGCGCAAGTCTGCGTGCGGCGCGTG
>JAZGAY010000012.1:0-4644 GCA_036475985.1 Candidatus Brocadiales bacterium | reverse complement strand
CGCCACTATATATATTCCGTAAGGATACCCTCCCGATGGTTGCCGAATATATCCACGAGGGGAACGACGCCGACGCGCCCGGCAACCTCATCGCCTGGCTTCTCGAGCGAAGGCCCGTCTACGGCTACATGTTTAAGGGCATGTGTCACGACATAGGGGACATAGAAGGTTACGAGAGGCTAAAGGACGGACTGCCTAAAGAATAAAGATCAATCTGTACCCAAAGCGGGGGGGGGTACCCTAGCTTTCGGGAAATTATTCCAGATTCTTCGCCGACGCCCAGAATGACGTGTTGTGTATAAATGAGCTGGCCAAATAACATGCACGTTACTACCACACGCTGAGCTCGCCCACTATCTCTTCCACCAGGTCTTTTATCGTGATAATGCCTATCGCTTTTCCGTCACCATCGGTGACGATACCCATCCTCTGTCTGGACTGGCGGAGTCTCATTAGCGCGTCGTCGACCGGGGTCTCCGCGTCTATAAAGGTGGCCGCCCGCACGAATTCATGTATGTCACCCAGGGCCTTGCCGTTCATCAGGAACTCAATAATGGTTACCACGCCTATTATCCTGGTCCTCTCCCGGTCGTATATCGGTATGCGGGAAAACTTCTTCTCTCTGATCAGGTCCCTGAGGCTTTTGGATCCCACGGTATCAGGTGCCATGGTGACCTCTTCCAGGGGAATCATGACCTTTCGTATGGGTGTGGTCCCGAGGGCCATGATGTTTCTCGCCATTGTGTTCTGGTATACGGAAACGGCACCCTCCTCTGTGCCTTCATCCAGGAAGAACCTCAAACGCTGGGGGCTGAAGAAGGGGCTTTCCCTGGCCTCTATTCCCCTAAGAAACAGGTGCGGCAGCCTGCTTATCGACTTGAGCAGGAAGACGAGGGGAGAAAATATCTTATAAGAAACATCGGTAATAGGCACCACTTTGTACAGCAGGCTGTCGGCGTGTCTCTGGAAGATGGTCTTGGGCAGTATCTCGCAGAATATCAGTATAACCGGGGCGAGCATAAGGGTGGCAAAAAGCTCTGCCTTTATGGGTGAGACCTTCGACGCTACTATATAAGTAAAGGCCGCGGCAGCAGCATAGTTGGCAACGTTGTTGCCTATCAGGACCGTGCATACCATCCCCTGCGGGTCGTTAAGCAGGCGGTTTATAATCCCGGCCGTCCACCAACCCCTCTCTTCCCTGTATCTCAGGCGGATTCGGTTAAGGCAGTAAAAGCCCGTCTCCGTTGCGGCGTATATGAACGAGAACAACAGGCCCATAAACAGTATTGCGTAAATATATGTCGGCATAATGTTATTCGGTCTTCTTTCCTTCCACGAATTCGACCAGAAGTCTGGTGATGCGCCTCTTCCTCACCTCTCTAACGGTGAAGACGATGTTTTGGTGAGTCACCGAGTCCTTCCTCTGCGGTATGCGCCCCAGTAGAGACACGACATATCCGCCGATAGTGTCCGCAACCGGTTCCAGCTCCACCCCAAAGGTCTCACACCAGTCCATAAGGGTTATGCTGCCGTGCACCAGGTACCTGTTTCGTCTGAGCTTCCTGATGGGCTCCACGTAGCGCTCCGTCTCGTCTTGTATCTCACCCACCACTTCTTCCAGAATGTCTTCCAGGGTTATAAGTCCGGCCGTGCCCCCGTACTCGTCCGCCACGATGGCCATCTGCTGGTGTTCCCTGCGAAATTCCCTCAAAAGGCTCTCTATAGTCTTTGTCTCCGGCACGAACATGACGGTTCGCACCATACTCCTGAGGTCACCTGCCGGGTTAAGGAACACGTCTTTGGCGTATACCACGCCCAGGATGTTGTCACTGCTCCCCTCGTATACGGGTATCTTTTTGTGCTTCGTCTCACGAACCAGTGTAAGAAAGTCATCCACGGAGTCGGTGATATCGAACGCCGTCATGTCCACCCTGGGGACCATGGCGTCTTTTACCCGCATTCTGCCGAAATCGAGCACCGCATGTATCATGGTCCTTTCCTGGGTATCTACCACACCATAGCGCTCACTAAGGGCCAGCATCACCTTCAGTTCCTCTGCGGTTATATATGGCTCCTTCTCTCCACCCCCTCCAAAAAGTTTTCCAAGACCATCAAGTATAACGGTGATCGGGACACGGACCGGCAGCAGAAGTCTCTCCACAACGAATATTGGTACGGCAATAAGACGAGAGAGGTGTTCCGGGATCCTTACTGCAACACCCTTTGGCACAACCTCTCCTACAACGATGACCGCGAGAAGGCTGCCAAAGCCAAATGCCCAGGCCCAAAAGGTCGCATTGGGCACACCGGATTTCAATATCTCTTTGGACAGACCGAAGGATATACTGTAGAAGGCAACGTTTACGGCCGTGTTGCCAAGGAGTATGGTTATGAGGAGTTTTTTTGGCGAGCCTACGAGGCCGACTAATATCCTGCCAATGCGGGAATCCTCCCCCTTGAGCCGCTTTACGTCCTCTTTATCAAGAGAAAAAAGTGCCGTCTCTGAGGAAGAAAACAAGGCGGAGAGGAACAGGAGGGTCCCCATCAGGCAAAATAAGCCCAACCGTTCGGTACTAAATAAACTACTGCCGTCTTCCACGTTATTGTCCTCCTACCCGACCGATGTAGACGTCCAGCCTTACAGGCCCAGACCCCCCACTGAAGCCCGAAGGCCACATACATAACGGGTCAGAGGATGATTTATCGTCGTCCTTCATAATGTGAGACAAATCAACAAAATTCACGGTATCAATACATAAAATATATACAAATTGTCATAAATATTCAATAGGGTTATATATATTCCAGGTTGACAAACGGCCTTGCATGACGCATATTACGATGCACAGGAGATACCAACGGCATGTGAGGGGGTTATTTTTTTTCAGTTTGTGTCTACTCATATGCCGACTACCGAAAATGGCGTGGTCAGGGGACCAATACACGTAGCAACTCCTCTAGAGGGTTGTCTGGGGGTGACTTATGCGGCCAAAAGACAAGTCTGGTACAGCTACAACACATTCGCCTGTGACTGTTGACATCTCTTCTGCCCAAGAGACCCTCGGCAACTTCTTGTCTCTATTTAATCCTCCAAAGATACTGCAGGTTCAAGACCTGCCACAGCTCCTCTTCGGTATCATAGACGAGGCCACACGGATTACCAATGCCCAGCGTGGCACCCTGTACCTTGTTGACCACAAAAGGGGCGTCCTCACGAGCTACATAGCCCACGGACTGACAACAATAGAAATTACACTGCCCGTGGGGTCGGGTGCTGCAGGGAGAGTGGTCAGCACCGGGAAGCTCCATAACTGCAAAGACGCCTATAAGTGTGAATTTTTTGACAAAAGCTTCGACACTCAGACCGGGTTCAAGACGCGCAACATGTTAACTCTACCCATAAAGAACCATGAAGGCCTGACAATAGGCGTGCTTCAGCTCGTCAATAAAGAACCGCAGTTTACGGCCGATGACGAGACGTTCGTAAATACGTTTGCGTCATACGTCGCCGTGTCCATCGAAAACGCCCAGCTATACATAGAGCGGGAGAAGACCTTCAAGAGTGCCATAGAAATGATAACCCGCGCCATCGACATGAGAGATCCGGCCACTGCAGGCCATTCGGCCCGTGTAAGTAAACTGTGTCTGTTGCTGGCCCGGGAAATGAACCTCTCCAACACCGAACAGACCGTCATTGAGTATGCCGCGCTGCTTCATGACTTAGGAAAAATCGGTGTACCCGACGCTATACTTCTAAAACCGGGTAGGCTTGATGAAAACGAATATGCCACTATCAAGCTACACGTAGTCCATACCGGAGAAATACTGTGCAAGATGCACTGGCCAGAGGAATGGAAGGACATTCCGGTAATAGCCGCCATGCACCATGAAAGGCTCGACGGTAGTGGTTATCCTGAAAAGCACAAGGCCTCAGATACGCCTGTCATAGCAAGGACCCTCGCCCTGGTCGACACTTACGATGCACTCGTAGCAATAGACAGGCACTATCGGAAGGCCATATCCCATAGCAAGGTAATCGAATATCTGGGCGAGGAAGTTAGAAAGGACCTCTACGATAATACGGTCTACCAGGCCATGAAGAGGCTTGACCGGTCGCTGCTTAAAGGCCTTTACGGCGATAGAATATTTGACGAGACACCTTGACCTTCCTTGTGACGATAGCCACCCCGGGATTGCCCCCAAGTCTCCCCTAAAAGACCACGCCTCGGGGGCATATATGTGGTCTTGCGGCAAATACGTATCTGCAACTTCATTCCGGCAGCCGTACTTTTTCGAAGCAAAAACCCACAACTGTTTCTAAGTCATGTGTTTAACGCTGCCCGAAGAGAACACCCTAAAGGGTTTGACAGCCATCGGGTAATCTGATAAACTCTGGTTGAGTTTTCTCTTACGACATTTTTCCTTTAGCAAAAGACAACAATGGCCTTATCAAGAATTGCCGAAGAAATAAAGCCCTCTGGTACTATTAAGATAAGTACCAAGGTGAAAAGTATGGCTCTGGAGGGTATCAGCGTCATCGGTTTCGGAATGGGAGAGCCTGACTTTGATACCCCCGAGAACATTACAAATGCGGCAATAGATGCCTTAAAAGACGGTTTCACCAGATACACGCCGACCTCTGGA
>JAZGAY010000119.1:0-2632 GCA_036475985.1 Candidatus Brocadiales bacterium | reverse complement strand
GGAATCACCTCGTGTTTCCTCGCAAGTGTTGATAGCGAGGCGTGATAATTCTCCTCGGCGATAAAGTCAGATAATACAAAGATTACGCTGCGAGGCAGATTGAGCCCGTTAACATAGAAGAAGGCCGTGTCAAGGTCCGTGAGGGTGCTGTGGGGGATTTCTCTCTTAAGCGTGTCGATGACTTTCAGCAGCTGTCTCTGGTTCATGTACGGTGGAAAATACCGCTCCACACGGTCGGTAAAGGTAACGAGTCCAACCGGGTTGCCGCTCTCGCCCACCGCCTCGGCAAGTACGGAAAGGACGGAGAACAGGACGTCTTCTTTCACTGCCCCGTATGTGCCAAACCTCTTGGAGCCGCTCTTGTCGATGAGGAACAGTACGGTAGTCCTCCTGTCGGGAAGACGTACCCTGATGTGGAGTCTCCTGGTTCGCGCCGTTGTCTTCCAGTCGATGGAACGAAGGCTGTCGCCGGGCTGGTATTCCCTTATCTCGTCCAGTTCCAGACCGCTCGGGCCGCTGACGGAGCTGGTAAAAGGTCCCTCGAATATACTCGAGGCAAGCCTGTGGAAATAAAGTTGTATCTTTTTGTTTATAGGCCTCTTAGGCATCATTATTCAAGTCTGGGTACCCTGTCAAGTATGTCTCTTATAATTTCGTCGCAGTCGATGCCTTTGGACTCCGCCTCGTGCGAAAGTATTATCCTGTGCCTGAGTACGGGGTACGCCATGGCCTGTACGTGTTCCGGCAGCAGCGTGTCGTCGCCTTTAATGAAGGCATATGCCCTGGCGGCCTTGGCAAGGGAGATAGAGGCCCTGGGAGAGGCCCCGTAAAGCACCAGGTCTCTTATGAAACCATTCCCCGCCTCCTCCGGCCTTGATGCCCTTGCAATCCTTGTAGAATATCTGAGGATGGGCGAGTCATCTCTTAGCGGGGCCCATTGGGTTATATAGTGCCTCAGCTCAAGTATGTCGTGCGGGGTGAATACTGCATTTATTCTGGGTCCCTCGTCCGCAACCTGTCGCTCCGTAATCTTCCTCTCCTCGGTATAGGAGGGGTAGTCTATCCGTAGCTTTAGCATGAACCTGTCCACCTCCGCCTCCGGGAGCAGGTATGTGCCGGTGACCTCGATGGGGTTTTGTGTGGCCAGCACACAGAAGAGCTTTTCCAGGGCGTACGTGGAACGGCCGATGGTGACCTGCCGCTCCTGCATGGCCTCAAGGAGTGCGCTCTGGACCTTGGCCGGGGCACGGTTTATCTCGTCGGCAAGCAACAGATTGGTGAACAAAGGCCCCTTGTGTATGGTGGTCTTCATGGTGGAAGGTTCTATGACCTCAAATCCGATGATGTCGGCCGGGATAAGGTCGGGGGTGAATTGTATGCGGTGGAATTTTGTGTCTATAGCCTGCGCCAGGGTCTTGACCGTCATAGTCTTGCCAAGGCCCGGATAACCCTCAAGCAGGACGTGGCCCTCTGAAAAAAGGGCCACCAGAATGCCCTCGACAAGCCCCTCCTGACCGACTATGACCTTTCCTACCTCGACCTTAAGGGCCTCTATCTTCTCCCTCAGGTCCGCTATCGATGCCTGCAAGGTGTTTGGCCTTTATAAGATGAGTCGATGCTACGGAAAAATGTAATCACTGCCATCTGACACACTTTTCGCAGAAAAAGCGCAACAGTATTATATATGTATTTCCCGGTGCAGACAAGTACTTAGTCGGTAAAGACCTTCCGTCAGGGCCCACGCCGCAGGAGGGTATATAAGGCCACAGCGGACCCGTTCGGCGCCATCAGCTAAGACTCTTCCTGCTCAGACCTTGCGACTATTCGCGGATTCCTTAGCCTGTAGACCTCCATAAATCCTTCGTGGTCTCCTGCCGCTTTTACAGGTTTCATCAGTCTATTGTATTCATTCACGTATTTAAGATATTCTCTTGGACATTCCTTGTGTACTATATAGAGGCTCATTGCCCTGATTGAGTCCGGCGGTTCAAGGATGGCGAACTGCATGGTCTCGGTCCACGACACCTCGCCGAGTTCCGCCTCAGAAAGCTCTTCGCCCTGACGGTATGGCCGTTTGTCCCTAAAATGTTTCCTAAACCAGGTCGTGGCGAGATAAAAATGCTCGTCTTCGTTGGGGCATTCCTGTCTTACTATGTGATATACCTGCTTGCAGACCGATAGAATCTTGTCCGTAAGCTCCTTCTGTATAAATGCCTCATGCATAGGTCTTTTACTGAGCATATGGGTGTCCCAACCTTATTCAGCGTGTATTTGCCATCCAAGGGGAAATATTATATAGGCTTTGATGTGTACAGACAAGCCTCTTCCGCGCGGGCAGGGGTGTAGCTGACGGGAGGCACAGCCGGGCCGTAATGGACTTGCAAGTCTAGAAGGGGCTGGGAGATGGGTTTTTTGTTTTCACATCTCAAAGGGGCGTGGTATCCTATTTGGCGTTAAGGATTGAAAAGGTTAACCGCGCCGGAGGGAATCTATGCAGGATGAGGCGAAAGGCTCCAGATTAGCTGCTCTCAACAGTCTTCTGCTGATAGCGATTTTGACCATTGTGGTAATCCAGTTCGTTATATTTGTCTTCGGCGGGTCTGAGATTGCCGGGGGATTCAAGATTCCCGGC
>JAZGAY010000118.1:0-4128 GCA_036475985.1 Candidatus Brocadiales bacterium | reverse complement strand
GCACGTCCTTGAGCACGCCGAACCCGCCTACCATGTCACCGTAAATGGTGCAGTACCCGCATGAGACCTCGCTCTTGTTCCCCGTGTTTAGCACCATCGACCCGAACTTGTTCGACAGGGCCATCAGGATGTTGCCCCTTATGCGCGCCTGCAGGTTCTCTTCCGTCTCGTCCTCCGGATATCCACTGAAGTGCGGCATGAGGTCCCACAGGTAGTTGTTGTATTCCTTGTGGATTGGTATCGTCTTCAGGTCGATGCCCAGATTGCTCACCAGCCTTTGGACGTCCTCGCCGCTCTCCATCGAGGTATAGACCGACGGCATGAAGACGCCACTGACGGCGTCGCTGCCAAGGGCATCGACCGCAATCACCGCCGTCAGCGAAGAGTCTATTCCGCCGCTGAGGCCGATGACCACCTTCTCAAGACCGTTCTTGCGTATATAGTCCCTCAACCCCAGGACCAGCGCCCTGTACACCTCATCGAGCGGTTCAAGACGCTTATGCCCTGCCTCCGGCAGGGGCGGTCTCTCCGCATCGCGTATCTTCCTCGCCACCTTGACGGCTCCCCGTGCGGCCTTGTCCCCGACGGGTATATCCAGGTCAACCGCCAGCAGCTCCTCCTCAAACGCCTTCGCCAGGGCAACCAGCCTGCCCCGGCCATCCAGGACCATGCTCTGCCCGTCAAACACCAGCTCGTCCTGCCCGCCGACCATATTCGTGTACGAGATAAAGACCTTATTGTACGCGGCCTGCTTGCCCACAACCTTCTGCCGCAACTCCATCTTGCCCGCATCGTACGGGGAAGAGTTTATGTTTATTATCAGACCCGCTCCACTCTTGACCTGCCGGCGGGTGGGACCCTCATTGTGCCAGATGTCCTCGCAGATGTTCACACCGAAGACGACGCCGTCCATCACAAACACGGGCGCGTCCTCGCCCGGCGTAAAATACCGCTTCTCGTCGAAGACGCCGAAATTGGGCAGCAGCATCTTGTGGTAGACCTTCTTGGCCATCTTTCCGCCGTAGAGAACCGCGGCGGAGTTGTAGACCCCCTTTCCGACCCTGCCGTCGGCAAACCCCACAACCGCAACGATGTCGCCCACCCTCCTGGTGATGTCGGAGAGGGCCTTTTTGTTGTCCTGTATGAACTGCTGCTTGAGCAACAGGTCCTCGGGCGGGTAACCGCAGACGGCCAGCTCTGGGAACGAGACGATGTCCGCCCCGATGTCCTGCGCCTTTTCGATGTATTCGAGGATTTTTTGGGCGTTACCGCCCAGATAGCCGACGGTCGTATTTACCTGCGCTATGGCGACCCTGAGTTTTCTGCGTTTCATTGCTCTGTATTTTACATATCAGGGGGGCCAAAGGGTATAGATAAAATCCCGGTTCTTGCAGTAGTGTGACGAAAGATACGTCCGGTCAGTAAGGCGGGGACAAATAGCACCGCTTGAGGAGGCCCGGCGCTGCCCTTCTTCCCCCCCTCCCTCGAGGGGAGGCTATGCCGGAGGCGAGTCTGCCTATGGCATGAGGGCGAGGGGGAGGGTGACATTCACCCCCACCCTTTCCCTCCCCCCTCAAGGGGGAGGGTACAATCGACGTAGGCTTCAGCCTCTGTCAACCACACGGGTACACTGCGCCGTCTCGTAGGGCACGGCAGCGAGGGAAAGGAGTACTGTCGCAATGATTAGCACTTTAGTTATTTCAGAAGAAAGAATCGATGAGCACAGATCGGGCACTCCTTTCGTTTAAAGAAGGTGTAATATATGGCATAGAATATTAAGAAAACAGGAAACGTGATAATACTAAGGACAATCACCCAGAACCAGCCCACACGCATGATAGGGCGTACAATGCGCTCGCAATTGGGACAAATCTTTTCTCCCGCAAGCTTCTGCCCAAACGTTAATTCTTTCTTTTCTTTCTGTTTTGCTTCGGAGTATACGTGCTGGTGAAGGTGAAGTTCCCTGACCCCCGGTGGCGGTTTCGTGCCTTGCTGCCAGCCCCTCTCTTCTTCTTCTTGACTGTCTACTATTTCGGGTTTATGTATCTCAGACCTAACTATGGCCTGTATCTCAGATGCCTCTAGCAAATAATACCCATCCCCGTTTAATATTTCCTCAAGGTGTATTTCTGTGTCCGCAACCAGAGTGCCCTTTTTCGGTTTCCCGTGGTCGTCAATGGCCCTGTAGTTGTATTCTGGCATGGGTCATTTCGCCCCTTCTTGTGTCTCTTTTTCCTGTGGGAGTTGAATAACGGGTGTCTGTTGCACAGACGTTGTTTCCTTGGCCGGTTGCTTCACCCTTATTGCCTTCCTTTTCCTCTTAATTTTTATATCGCCTATTTCCTCCCATGCTTTCTTGGTCAACATCTTCTTGATATTATCGGCCAAATCTTGCTCCTCCACCCTTACACCCGACGTTTTCCTCAAGAGTTTACCTACCACCTTCAATGTGTCCTCGTGGAATATGGCCTGTATGATACTTTTTGGCGAAAGAGTTTTGGCCTTGGCGAGGCAATTCTCCAGCTCCCCCTTTGACACGTTCTTTCTGTGGAGAAGGGCAATCTTGGGAGTTAATATTTTGAGGTCGTCTTCTAAAAGGTCAACAGACCATATTTGGTCGCTCTGTATTCCCTCGTCAAAGGTGAGGTGATACAGCAACCAATATTTGCCATTCGTTAGTAAAACCCAAGAAATCCCTGAATTGGCGGCATAATTGCTTGCCTGTTCAATGTGTTTCTCTTTCAACTTGATGCCCGCCTGTTTGACTTCCACGAGAAACACAACCTTGCCCTTTATGGTTATCGCATAGTCAACGTAGCGGTCCTTAATCATGTGTTCTTTTGATATTTCCGTGAATACATCGTAACCCAACACATCCTCAAAAAACTTGCTTATTCTCAACGAGGTCTCTGCCTCATTAATAGCTTGTTCGTGCGTTGTACGGAAAATAGGAATGTATTTCTTTAATCCCTTGCTAATATCGATTGCCATGATTCCCTCCCCCTCTCTTTTTTGGGTTTACGTGTTTGTTTATAGCCCGATACTTGTACTTGGACGTGGTCGGTTTCCGTTATTCCCCAAGCTTATTTCTCGATTCGTCCACCATAACCACTTTTGTTGATAATAATTGATCGCGAGGGTCGCGTATCGATGCCCATAAGGCAGACAGGCTATCATACAGCTCCTCTTTCAACTCTGCCGGTATGCTAGACCATAGGTGGGAGACCGTAACAACAACCACCGTGTCCCTCTCACCCTCACAGACAGCTAAGAAGTAGTCTTTTTCAACCGCCTTATTCTGTGTCTTCAGGTATCTTTCCATCTGGGTTGTGTATTTATTTCTGTCGCCATATCCCCCGAACACGGTTTTTTGTTTACTGCTAAGGGATAAGATTACAGAAACGAACACGAGGCAGACGATAAGAACCCCGGACAAACGTTTGTGCATTTTAAATCCCCCCTATGCCCCCGATGTGTCAAACCAAAAACACGGACAGAGTATACCTAAAACGTCGATTTACATCAAGTATGATGCGGGATTGCTTCGTCCGCCCTCCAAACAAACCGGCGGGCTTTCAGCCTCAGGTTGAAAATCCGCCGTCTTTTGGGTGGGTGGACTCGCAATGACGGTGTTTAAGGTGCGTCGGGGTGTGCACTGCGTCCCAATGATAAAGGGCAGCCACGGGGAGCTGCCCCTACGACTCTTCTTCCTCCCCTCCCTCGAGGGGAGGGTATAATCGACGTGGTGTTTAAGGTGCGTCGGGGCGTGCACTGCGTCCCAACGATAAAGGGCAGCCACGGGGAGCTGCCCCTACGACTCTTCTTCCTCCCCTCCCCCCTCAAGGGGGAGGGGACAATCGACGTAGTGTTTAGGGTGCGTTGGGGGGTGCACTGCGTCCTAATGATAAAGGGCGGCCACGGGGAGCTGCCCCTACGACTCCTCTTCCTCTACCTTCTTGCCCTGGGAGACGATTGATTTGATCATGTGGGAGGGGACTGCGTCGTAGTGGGAAAATTCCATTGTGTAGGAGCCCTGGCCGCCGGTCATGGACTTCAGCTCTGTCTCGTACCTGCTGACCTCGGCCATGGGTATGGTGGCCTTTATTACCTGCATCTGTCCGATCGAGT
>JAZGAY010000117.1:0-8323 GCA_036475985.1 Candidatus Brocadiales bacterium | reverse complement strand
CGTGGGTTTAATGATAACAGTGTTCCCCGCGGCGATGGCCGGGGCCAGCTTGTGGCAGACCAGGTTTATGGGGAAATTAAACGGCGTTATCCCGAGTATCGGCCCCACGGGAAAGCGCCTGGTTATGGCAACGTGTCCCCTGGCCGATTCCAGCAGGTCAAGCGGAAACATCTCACCGCCGATCCGGCCCGTCTCCTCGGCGGCAAGCCCCACGACGTGGGTGGCCCTGTCAACCTCACCCCTTGAGATTTTTATGGGCTTTCCAGCCTCAAGGGTTATCAACCTGGCAAATTCCTCCCTGCGCCGGGTGATGCCGTCACGAATATTTCTGAGGATTTCAGCGCGCCTGTAGGTGGGCAGTGACGCGGTCTCCTTTGCGGCCCTGGCAGCGGCGACTACGGCGTCTTCCACGTCACCCCCGGCCGGTCTGTAGGTAATGCCTACCAGGCCGCCGTCATAGGGGTTTGTTACCTCTAGAGGCTCCTTAGAGTCCCTCCACTCACCCGCCACCAGAAATTTATGTTCCGCCATTATATGATTATCCGTGTCCGGTAGGTTAGTTCACAATGTTAGACTACATTAACATTGCCCCGGGCGCTCATTATAAGACAAGAGGTGCCGTTCAGGGCCCTGCATTCTCCACGGGATTATACACAACATCTAAGCAATCAAACACTTGAAAATAGGGACGAAACCGCTTATCCTCTGTTGTGTAGATTCCAAGAACCCTTGTAGGGATGTCACCGTGCCCCTGCTTTTACCGAGAATACGAGGTGTTACCACATGACGGCTTCAGTTTCAATGAGGAAGAAACCGGTTCCACTCCTTCTTACAATAATCACCACACTGGCCCTTTTGGCGTCCCCGTCCGGCTGCATAGAGACCCAGACGGGTCCCCAGGTAACCCGTCAAGAGATTAAGCATGAGATAAAGCGGATTGAGGTCAAAAGACGGACGTATACAAAACAAGGGCGGCTGCACCCCTACGCCGGGTATAGCCAGGCGAGACACCTGGATATAGTAAACGGTGTGGGTAACAGGCTTCTCGGGGAGTCGGGGATTAACATGGACGTGGTGTTCACGGTGGATGAAAGTGAGGACGTCAACGCCGCCGCATCGCCCGGGAAGATATTTGTTACCACCGGCATGATGAGGTTCGTCAGGTCTGAGGATGAGCTTGCCGCGGTAGTGGGCCATGAGATAGCCCATCTGACAAACGACCACGTAAGAAAGAGCATGACAACCAACCTCCCGGTAATAATCGGCTCCGTTATAGCCGACGCCCTGTCACCGGGGAGCGGCAAGGTGGTGCAGATGGGCGGCGGTATTTTCACCCAAAAGTTCAGCCGCGACATGGAGAGGGAGGCGGATTACTATGGCATCATTTATGCGCACAACGCAGGTTACGATGGGCGGGTCGGAGCGGACGTCTGGGAGAGGTTTGCGCTGGAATTACCTCAGAGCCAGCAGGAAAACATCTTCGCCAGCCATCCCACCTCGACAGAGAGGATTATACGCGTGAGAAAGATCGCCGACGGCCTGCAAGGACGCGGCAAGGTGACCCCCCCTCCACCAAAATAGAAGCTAGAGATTGTAGGGGCACGGCATGCCGTGCCCCTACGGTTAGTGAAACCTCCAATAAATCCTACGGCCCGTGGTGCGTCAAGACGCACCCTACATTAGTTTCACCCCCTCAGAATGTCGAGTCAACCTACACGGTAGACAACGAATTTTAATTCGTTGAAAAGGGGTGTCCTACAAACACCAGTTGTAGTGGCAGAGTAGGGGCAGGTCTTGCGCCTGCCCTGTTTGGGCGACCGCAAGAGTCGCCCCTACGAATGTCGAGCAAGTCGAACGAAAGTGAGATCTGCCCGCCAAACTAACTGGCGGACTTTCAGCCTCAGGCATGGCTCGGCCGCTACATACCTTCTTGTGTGGTGTGGCAGCCTGCCGGTACGTTAGGCGGGACGCACCCTGCTCCTCAATCAGCCCTTACGAAATCGAGCTCTCTCTTCAGAAAATCAATCCTCTCTATCCGGACCTTTATCTCGGTGCCTACACGGTAGACGTTCCCCCGCCTGCCGACGAGCGCCATCCGCTTCCTGTCCAGCTTGTAGAAGTCATCGGCGAGGTTGCGGACGTGGATGAGCCCGTCCAGGAGGAGTTCCTTTAGTTGGACGAAGAGCCCGAATTCCTCCACCCCGGTGACTACGCCGTCCATGACCTCGTCGCGCCTGTCGTCCAGGTGGCGGAGGAGTTTCAGCTTTGTTATCTCGCGCTCGGCCTCCTCTGCCTTCCTCTCTGTAGAGGAGCAGTGGCCGGCCCATTGTTCGAGGTTCTCTCCCCACCTCTTGACGATTTCACTGGGTTTGTGACCGGATGACAGGAATTCATCCAGCACGCGGTGCACTATCATGTCTGGATAGCGCCTGATGGGTGAGGTGAAATGGGTGTAATAATCCATGGCCAGACCAAAATGCGGGCCCCAGACGCTTGAGTACTCGGCCCGCTTAAGCGACCTTAACAGCGCCAGGTTCACGGTATAGGCCTCGGGCTTGCCCTGCAGGCTTTCCAGGAGTCTTTGTATGTCGCCTTTCTTGAACGGGTTGAGCTTTACGCCCTCCAGCTCGTTTACAAACTCGGCGAAATCCCGCAGCTCTTCCTTCTCCGGCTCCGGGTGGACTCTATAAAAAGAAGGTAGTTTTTTATCGTGCAGGAACTTTGCGACCGCCTCATTGGCCGCCAGCATGAACTCCTCGATAATCTTATGAGACATGTCTCTTTCCACCTTTTCAACGCCTGTCACACTGCCCTCGTCATCGAGCTTGAGAGAGACCTCCGGCAGGTCCAGTTCAAGCGCCCCCCGTTCCAGCCTCCTGGCCAGGAGGTTTTTGGCAAGCTCGGCCATAAGGAGGTGCATCTCCCTGAGTTCGTTTGAGGTCTCCGGCAGTGTGGCCTCGTCGCCGCCCTCAATGATGAGGCCCGATTCTTTATAGGTGAATCTTTTTTTAACGTTTATGACGGAATGGGTTATTTGAGACGATATCAACTTACCTTCCGGGCTGTATTCCAGGAAGACGCTCTTGGTCAGCCTGTCCTCACCCTCTTTAAGGCTGCATACGCCCTCGGAAAGGGGTGTGGGCAGCATGGGGACTACCTGACCGGGGAGGTAAACGCTGGTACCCCTCCTTCTCGCCTCCACGTCGAGTATGGAGTCGGGCCGCACGTAATACGACACGTCGGCCACGTGCACGCCCAGATGCCAGTTGCCCTTCCGGTCTTTCTTTATGGAGACGGCGTCATCGAAATCCCTGGCGTTGTCCGGGTCTATTGTGATTATCCTCTCTTTTTTGAGGTCCAGCCTTCGCCGGTATTCATCCGGCGGTATCTGTTGCGGTATACTGCGGGCCTCGTTGTCCACGTCCGGCTTGAACCTGTGGGGCAACCGGAACTGGTGGATGATCGAGAGCTGGTCTACCTGTGGGTCGCCGTCCTGCCCCAGCACCTCAACCACCGTTCCCTCGGGCGCAAGGTGTCTGGAGGGCCACCGCGTGACCTTGGCAATCACCTTCTGCCCGACCACTGCGCTGGCGGAGTCCTCGCTTGCCACGTAAACGTCCCTGAAGAGGCGGGGGTTGTCAGGCGCTACGTAGCCCAGTCGTTTGGTCTTCCCGAACGTACCGATAATGGTATCGTTAACGTGTTCAAGCACGTTTACTATTTGGCCCGATGATGACTTTCTCCAGCGCTTGCTCCACCTGCGGCCGCGATGGGAGGTACGGGCGGCGGTCGCCTTGGGCAGGCGCACCACTACCGTATCGCCGTGCATGGCCTCACCCATCTCCTCCTCGCCAACGTGGACGTCGCTGCCGCCGTTCCTTAATGGAATTACGAACCCGTAGCCCCTGGGATTACACTTGAGTGTGCCTACCATCAGGCTTACCTTTGCGGGAACGGCGTACTGCTTCTGCTTTATCTGTACTATGTCGCCCTGCAGTTCCAGACTGCGCAAGAGGAGCTTAAAGGCCTCTCGTTCTCCTTCCGGGATCTCGAAATGCCCGGCCAGTTCCCCGGCGTTCATCGGGCGGTAGCGCCTGCCACACAGTAATTTTATTATGTCACGGCTGTTGACCATTTTTCCCCAACAGTACAAGATTCTGGCTTAATCTTAGATGAAATCATGTGCATTATAGCATAAGGGGACGGGCATAGTAGTGGGGATGTTTATGTTGCCGGCGGGAGTGTGCCGGGACAACAGGGGGGCGCTGTCCGCCTCACGTTGGAAATTCGCCATATTTTGGATGGGTGTCCATGCACTACCGGGATGAAGGTGGTTGTATTCTTGACAAGTGGGCATTGAACACTTTCAGGTCGTTTCCCTGCCGGCGTGTGCCGTTACTTTGCGTGTTCAATGGAGCGTGTCTCGCGGATAACGGTTACCACAACCTCACCGGGGAATTCCAGCTCTCCCTCGATTTCGCGGGCGATGTCGTAGCAGATCTTATGGGCCATGTTGTCGTCGATGTCCTCGGGGTCAACGATAACCCTTATTTCGCGGCCGGCCTGTATGGCATAGGCGCTCTTTACGCCGTCGAATCTGCTTGCGATGCCCTCAAGTTTCTCCAGACGCTTTATGTATTTTTCCAGAGACTCGCGTCTTGCGCCCGGCCTGCTCGCTGATATAGCGTCCGCTGCGCTGACAAGCGGGGCGAATGGGGTCGTTGCGGGAACCTCTTCGTGGTGGGCGGCAATGGCGTTTATTACCGCTGGCTTTTCCTCGAACCTTTTGGCAAGTTCGGCCCCTACAATTGCATGACCGCCCTCAGCGTCGCCACCCGTTGCCTTTCCAATGTCGTGAAGGAGGCCGCACCGTCTGGCCGTCTTCGTGTCGAGTTTCAGCTCGCCTGCAATAAGGGCGCAGAGGTCCGCCACCTCTGTGGAGTGATTGAGCTGGTTCTGGCCGTAACTGGTCCGGTACCTGAGTCTGCCAATGTACTGGATGAGTTCGGGATGCATGTCGTGAAAGCCCATGTCGAAGCACACGCGCTTGCCGGTCTCCTTTATGGTCTCTTCCATCTCCTTCTTGGTCTGCCCGGCTACCTCTTCAACCCGTGCGGGGTGTATACGGCCGTCTATGATGAGTTTCTCCATGGTCAGCCTGGCAACCTCTCGCCTGATGCCGTCGAAACCGGACAGCACGATTATTCCGGGCGTGTCGTCTACTATTACGTCGATACCCGTAGCCTTCTCAAAGGCCCGTATGTTTCTGCCCTCCCTGCCGATTATGCGGCCCTTCATCTCTTCGTTGGGAAGTTCTACGGTGCTTATTATGTTCTCGACCGTGTGGTTTGCGGCACATCGCTGAATGGTCTCACAGATAATCTTTGCAGCCTCTTCGTTGATCGATTCCTTCACCTTCTTTACAGACGCTGCAATTCTCTTCGCGCATTCGTCCTCGAGGTCCTTGTTGAGGCGGTCCAGGAGTATTTTTTCCGCCTCTTCCCTGGTATACCCCGAGACCTTTAGTAACGCCCTTTCCTCTTCGTCGATGAGCTCCCTCAGCCGCGCCTCTTTCTCTTCAGCCTTCTTGGTCTGAGCGGTCAGATTCGATTGAAGGCCTTCTATGGACCGCTCCTTCTTGGACAGGATTTCCAGCTTTCTTTCCAGATTGTCTTCCCGCTTAGACAGCCTCTTCTCAAGCTGCCTGAGATCGTGCCTTGACTCCTGGTTCTCCCTTTCCAGCTCCTCTTTTCTCTTGAGGACTTCGCTTTTTAAGACCAGGTCTGCCTCTTCTTTTATCCTTGCGGCCTTGGCATGTGCCCCTTCAAGCGCCTGCCGGGACTCCTTATCCTGGCCGCGCCTCTTCCTGGCCGTTATGAAGAAACACAGGAAGTACCCGATCGGGACAAAAACAGCGCACGAGACGAGCACGGCGTAGACTAACATTATGTCAACTTGAGGGATAACCTTTTGTCTCCCTTTAGACGATTTGTTGTAAAGACTCTAGATACAGCGCGAATCAACTGTGAGGGGATTAAAGGGAAGCTTATCAGGCAGAAAGGAAATACGGCAGCCCGCCCAGGCGGTTTTGCTGCCCCTTCATTAAGGAGGTAGTTATCATTTCCGCCCGTGGGTGAACGGTATGACTACGTCTTTCCGAAAGGCCTCAATATCTGCTCTAAGGCACAGAGCAAAATCACATCAAATAATAAAGCCCCCCGAAAACCTCCTTGAAGAGGATAAAATATTGACAACACTGGTAAGGCCTATCAGCCGCCAGAATAAACTCTACCTAAAATCCCGTAATCTTCCGAGTTTTCTATTGAGTGGATTCTATCCAAGATATGTTGAAAGTCAAGGAATATTTGGCGGTGCCACAGCAACCCCGGAGCACTTGTACAGGGGAGTTCAAGGGTTAGGGGAACAGAAAAAATCCGGGGGGCTATTTGTCAGCCGTGACAAGGACCTCTTTTTTGACGGTAACGGTATATGTCAGGGCCCCGGTCTTACATGCCTCGACGCAGGCCATGTCATCGTAACCCTTACAGTCGTCGCAGTTTATAGCCACCTCCATCTCGGCTTCCTTGTATATGGCGCCGAACGGGCATGCCGTCACGCATTCCCAGCAACCCACGCACTTTTCCTGGTCTATGACCACGTTGCCGTCCTCGTACTTGGTAATGGCCCCGTGCTCGCAGGACTCACGGCACTTGGGTTTTGCGCAGTTCTGGCATACGGTCATATGTGGCTTGTCCTTACGTATGCTTACCGTCAGGCGGGGGGTGGACTTAGGCTCTTCGGAGATGGCCGTGAAGACGTCTTTGGAGACGGAATGTCTCACCGCGCAGGCGAACATGCACTGCTTGCAGGTGACACATTTGTCTTTCGCGAACTTTTTCTTAAGCATCAGGACTTTTCCTTCGGGGACCGTTAGGCCAGAGACCCATCTACTCTTCTTTGGTGGTAATTGCGGTTATCTTTCTTAGACCTGCACCTCTTGCCACGTCCATCACGGCCACAACCACGCCGTATGGCACGTCCCTGTCCGCCCTGAGTACCAGGACCGGCTCGGCTCCAGATGCTTCAGCCCTGCTGCGAAGGAGGACGCCAAGCTCGCCTATACCGACGGCCCGCTGTCCAAGGAACAGCCTGCTATCCCTGGTAATTGTCAGGGTCAGGCCCTCAAACTTGCTTGTCTCGGCGTTACTCGTTCGCGGCAGATCAAGCTTTATGTTGGGCTGCTCAACAAATGATGACGTAACCACAAAAAACAGTAAGAGCAAGAAAAGGACATCTATTAAAGACGCTATATTTATACTGTAATTTACCGCACGTCTGCTTCGAAAGGCCATTTATTTTTTGCCTCTAGATAACCCCGGCAATAGCAGCGACGATGTCTTAATTTTAAGGCAATTTGAGTAAAAAATAAAGTGTCAATTCCGGCCGTCCGCTACGCTTTGTTGGGATAATAGTCCTGCGCCTTTGCCTCCCCATGCCTTTCCTGTTCCTGTCGGGCCTTGGAGGCGTACAGCTTATTTAGCAGGATGGTGGATTGTTTTTCCATTTCGTTTACAAAGTTCTCGACCCTGCGGTCAAAGTAGCCGTAGGCGATCATTGATGGGATGGCGATACTCAGGCCCAGGATGGTGGTTCTTAGGGCCTGGGCTATGCCATGGGAAAAGGCCTTTGGTTCACCCAGCCCTGCCTGTGCGATAGTTGCAAAGATCTCGTCTAACCCTATAACGGTGCCCAGCAGGCCAAGAAGAGGTGATATGGCCGCCACAATCTCAAGCAGCACGAGATTGCGCTCCAGTACCTTTGATTCCTCCCGACCGGCTATCTGTATCTCGTGAAGCTTCTCTTCCCAGGAAAGGTGGAGGTTCAGGAGTACGTGTCTGGTGAGGTTGGCGAACGGCCCGCGCATATACTTGGATTTGGTAATGGCCAGGGGCACGTCGTTTATGTCTCTGATGTCGTGGACGAGCTTTAAGAGGTCAGGTTTTAGGACCCGGTTCCTCCCCAGGCACAGGGACCTTTCTATGATAACCGCCAGGGCTATTACAGAGCATATGAGCAGCGGTATCATTATGGGGCCGCCGCCAATAAACCAACTCAATTTACCAGGTACCTCCCTGTTTCTGCGCGAGAAGAAGCTTTTCTAATCTTACTTCAAAACCTTTGACACAGGAACTGTGTCTGGACGGCTATGCGATAGTGTCTTAAAAAAAGTAAAAATTGAAGCGCACGTCTATATATTGCTCCTCGACATAGGAGGGGAATTCGTCCATACGCGCCTCGGAGATTGTGTCTTTTATATAGGACG
>JAZGAY010000116.1:0-4044 GCA_036475985.1 Candidatus Brocadiales bacterium | reverse complement strand
GCGTGGTGGCGTCGGCAATGGCAAAGGGGACGTTGAGGAATTTTGCCAGCACGCGCGCCAGCAGCGTCTTACCGCAGCCGGTGGGGCCGATCAGCAGGTTGTTGCTCTTGTCCATCTCCACGTCCTCACAGTCGCCGATGACTATCCTCTTGTAGTGGCTGTACACGGCGACGGCCAGGACCTTCTTTGCCCTCTCCTGCCCAATAACGTATTCATCGAGGTGACTCTTGATGGCGGTGGGTGCGGGGATGTTCTCTAGCAGCTTGGGCCGCGCCTTTTCGCCCTCTTCTACCTTTAAAAGTTTCTGGCAGGCGTTGACGCACTCGTCGCATATATACGTATCGGGATTGCCCTGTATCAGGCGGCTGACGTCTTGATAGTCCCTGTTGCAGAAGGAACAGCTCTTCTTGTTCCCCTCTTCCTTCCCGGTTTTTTTCGCCATCAAATGTCCCCCGGCTGGTGGATTTTTTTAACGAACTATTACCGAAAAAACGGTGGCGGGTACTTCCGGATTCTGCTCGGGCCCCTGGAGTGACATGGGCAACATCCTTAACACGGCTTCCAGGTCCCTTATATCTACGGGGTAAGGATAACTGCCTAACCAGAGCCACTCCCCTGCAAGCCGCACGGCATAGTCCGGACTCCTTCTGGAGCCGGAAACGTTTATTACCCTGGTGCGTTTCCTCTCAATAGGCAGGTGGACGCGCACCAGCTTGCCTCCCCTTACGACCGTCATCTGTATCTTCCTGCCTACCGGAGAGGAGGCAATGTCCCTCTCAACGAACGAAGGGTCCGTTATCATGGTGCCTTCGTATGAGACGATAACGTCTCCGGACCTGAGGCCTGCCCTTTCGGCGGTACTGTTCTCGGCTACCTCATCGATAAGAATGCCGTTTTCCCTGACGGTCTTCTTCATAGACGTAACGCCCGCGCTCTCGTCCCCCATAGCGCAGCCGGCACACGTTGCCAAGAAAAACACAAGGATATATCTCATTTCGATAACCAATGCCACAACCTCCAGGCAGTATTATATAACAATTTTCGCTGAAAAAACCAACACGTTTCTCTACCGGCATCAACCGAACAAGACAGTTTCCCACATATAATAGGCCACCCAGAATATAAGGCCCAAATTTGGGCCCTCAAGATGGGCATCTTTCCATGAAGTCGATGAGAAGACAATCAGGGACAACACAACGAGAGCGACAAACCTTTTTCACCAAGACAGGCTCCCAACAGTTTGCACAATCAACGGCAGGACCGCGCCCGGCAACAAAGAAACCCCGCACTGAAACTTTCTAAAGCTGCGTGGGGCAGGCAAAGGTAGATCTCGTTACTGTTAATCAAAAATCTTGGCCGATGAGATAACCCAGGTCAAAAGATTTACCCTGGTGGTCACCGGGGGGGGGGCATGTCCTGGGTGTGTTGCGGCAGGATATAAATGTAGGCTGTTGCCAAACTGCAAAATGTGCCGTGAGCGGGAAGAGGGGCACACAGACGGTACATATCCCCTGCGTGCGGCATATACCAAATAAGACATCTTTGTACTTTACTGCAGGAGAAAACATAAATTGACGCCGGATCTGGCTACCGGTCCGACCTCTTCGGCATAATCAAAGACCCACGCCTACTCAACGAGACATCAACCTTTGTGCCGCTTGCTTCCTTCTCATAGCACCTCCCCCACGTCATCTCAGGCTCGAACGTAAGGGGAAAGACATCTATTTCCTCAAAGAGCCGTTTCTTGTCAGCCGTACTGCCCACAACACCACCCCTCTTTCCACAGACACACGTTGTGCCCATGGCATAAAACAACCTATGTGGTAAACATCTATAATCAGTCAGAAAAGCCTGGTCCAGAGAAAAGAGTATACTATACAGACAGCATCCATGTCATTACAAAAGCAAGTGCGACTGTCCCCACGCCGGCACCGATGCTGGCGGCAATCTTCAGCGCCTTGCGCCCCTTCCCGGATCTCCTCCGTCCTCCATCTACCTGTACCGGATATCTTATGCTGAGAGATGCATCATTATTGGTTTTGAACATCGCATTTCCCTCCAGTTTGACAAAAACACACAAAGCCGGGCAGAACGTCTGCACAAGGAAGTTACGTCTCGCTCCTCAATCGACGTCCAAAGGATCCGACGACCGCGAACCAAGCATCGAATAGACCTTGGCATCGTAATATGTCCCTTCCCTGGCATGCTCTATGAGATAATTGCAGCGCGAGCATCTGCGGTTGTGCGGACCCTCACTCCTAAACCTCCTGCCGCACATAAGACAGGTACGGGCGCCCTTCTTCGAGATTGCTCGAGACCTTATTACCGACTGGAAATCTATTATGGTCTTCATGTTTCTACTCCTTCTCTCGCCGGAAAACCACTTCGACGCCTCATTGACGGGCCCTCGCTCTAAGTTAGTATAAAGAGTAGGATGCATGTAGCGTGCCAAATAACCATTTGACCACACAAATTTTCTAACCCACACTTATGGTATTGCCATACAACATCTTACAGCTTTTAAGCCAAATTCGGCCGTTGTCAGGCCCTGTAACCGCACTACGACAGACACAAAATATTTTCCATCTGGGCACCTCAGCCCAGGTATGGAACGAAATTTTTGCGCACTGACCACAGGTATTATCATGCTCTCCCCAGTCACCGGCCACGCGATTTTCCAACCATGGAATTATGCGTCATCACCGGGAAAAAGACCACTGTCTATACATAGTATTTTCAAATACTATATAAATATAGTATGCTCTTGTGAGGGTATCTGCGCCAACATGTCCGGCCCGGACAGGGATTGCGGCAACCGGTCTTGCAGAAAATATTTGATTGGCTTAACGATTTTTTTTGTGGTATCCTCTCCGCTTATCTCAAATGTCATCGGTTGTGTCTTCCACCTTCTGTTCAATAAGATTTAACTCAAGGAACTGCTGACGTGAGGGCTACAAAAGACAGCATTGTACTGGACATCCTGAAGTCATGTCCCGCCGCCATAAAGGTATTCCATAAGTTCCACCTCTATCCTTTCAGGGACCTTGACAGCAGTCTTGAGACGCTCGCCTCAAAGGACGGCGCTGGTCTGGAGGCGCTGCTGGAGGAACTGAATGAGGCCATTGCGTCCCCGCCGGGAACCGATGAGGCGGTCGGGGCCGCTCCCGGCCACAAGGTCCACCAGAACATGAGCTTCAGGCTGATAACCACCCGCCACCCCGCAACAAGAGACGTCTTTGACAGGTACAAGGTCTTGGCCCCCGCAGAGGAGCACTGGCCGGACGAAAAGGTCTCTTTCTTCGCCATGGGCCTCCACCTCTCAACTGAGAAGCTGGTGGACGAGCTTAACGAGGCCGTGGCGGAGACAACCGCTGCTCAACCGGCAGAGGGCTCATCAACCCAACCCGAAAACATTCACGTAACTTTCATGAAGATGGCTGTCGCATTCATGCTGACCACGGGATGCCTTTACGGAGCAGCCATGCTCTTCTATTTCGGCATGAACGGCACGCTCTCGGGTATACCTAAGGCCATGCTTGAGGCACACGGCCACACCCAGGTCTACGGATGGATCGGCCTGTTCATCATGGGCATATCCTATTTTGCACTGCCAAGGTTCTGGGGGACAACGCTGCATAACCCATTTATCGCAGGAAAGACCCTGTACCCCATGACAATCGGAATCGTTCTGGTGTTCCTGTCCAGGCATCTACTGCTCATGGGGAATTACACCCTGTTTTGGGTCATGGCCGTCGCCGGAGGTTGTCTGGAGGTGCTGGCCATATGCCTGTTTATATACCTGATGGTCCATACATACCGTTCCAACACCGGCAGGAAGTTTGAAGTCTACGAGGCATATTTCTTCGCCGGCTACACGTGGTTCTTGATACAGGCGGTGATATTCGTCGGGACGCTGGTGTACATGGCCTTTAACGGCGTCAATGCAGTCCCGCATCTTGTGGCGCAACCCCTGCTTCACATGCAGATAATGGGTTTTGCCTGCATGGTAATCCTGGGAATTTTGACCAAGACGCTGCCCATATT
>JAZGAY010000115.1:0-10776 GCA_036475985.1 Candidatus Brocadiales bacterium | reverse complement strand
TTACGTTCAAGGACAGTCTTTTCCAGGAAGGCGAACCCCTGAAGAGGGTGGTGAGCATCGGTTCAACGGTTGCGGGTGAGATGAAGAACAGGGCGTTCTTGGCCCTTATTTTTGCACTGGTGGCCATTATTATTTATATATGGGTCCGCTTCGGGGAGGTCAAGTTTGGTGTGGCCGCGGTCATTGCCCTTATACATGACGTACTCTTTGCCGTAGGGGCCGTGGCGGTGGCGGGCAATTATCCTGCCATCTTTGGCGACCTGAAGATAAGCCTTGCAATGGTGGCCTCGTTCCTCACGCTAATCGGATATTCTCTTAATGACACTATTGTAGTCTTTGACAGAATCAGAGAGAATATGGGCGGTAAGAAGACGATAGACGCAGAGTTGGTTAATGAGAGTATAAATCAAACCTTGAATCGGACGGTGATAACGTCTATAACTACGTTTTTCGTGATAGCGGCCCTTTATTTTATGGGCGGCACGGAGATTCATGGCTTTGCGTTCGTTATGATGGTAGGTGTGTTGGTCGGGACGTACTCTTCTATATTTGTTGCGAGCCCCGTCCTTGTGTACTGGCCCACCGTGAGAAAGGGCTTTGAAATGGTGTTCGCGGTCTTGACTGCGCCCGTGTGGGTTCCGTGGAAGGTGATTAAAGGGTTGCTTGGCGGAGGCCGCAAGGTTCGTCCACGTAAGGCGTAGAAGGTCGTAATGGAGTAACCGGGGTGGCGCCTTTTTTTGTTTTGTGGGAGGCGTTATGGCTGCAGGAAAAAAAAGCATTATCAGGAGGTGGGAGACACAGGTAGGCATAGGCGTTGCAGTCGCCTGCTTTTCAGTGTTGGGTGTTTTTCTGGGTTTAAAGATTACGGACGGAAAATCTGACAGGGTTAAAGAGGCGGCAAAGGTCGAGAAGGTTTCTTTCGTCGAGGCCGCTCCAATGGTTAAGGAAACTTCGGCAACTGAAATAGTCTTACAGGTCGGGAAGCAGGCTTCAGATGTTCCTGACCTTGGCCAGCCGGAAAATAAAGTGTCGGGCTCACCCTCGGCAGCTGATTATGAAGAAAACGAACCCTTCGGACCGGAGGACGCCCTGGTACGGGCCGGTGACGGTGAGACCGGAGCGGCGCCGGAGGAACCCTCCACAGTGGTTGGTTATTTGACAAGAGGTCTGCCCGGAGAGGTTCTTGAGGAACCTCCTGTGATTAAATCTTCTTCTGAGGAGATGATTGCGGTCAAAGGTCCAGTGGTTGCCGGGGATACCACAGCAGCCGGGGATGCCGCAGGGGAGAAGGTGGCGGGTACATATCCCAGGGTCCATAAGGTCAGACCCAGTGACACACTTATGGATATTTCGAAGGAGCATTACGGGACCGTTTCCAGGTGGAAGCTGATATACGACGCAAACGGCCTGTCCAACAAGGACATATTGTTGGTTGGTCAGGAACTGTCGATTCCAGCCCCGTCCGAGACGGTGGAACGGCAGCCCATGGTGAAGAAGGCCTCTTTCAGCGGCAGGAGGAGTTCGCCCGGAATCGCCTATAGGGTGCAGCAGGGTGACACGCTCCAGAAGTTGGCCGGGGTCTACTACAATGACGAGTCCGGATGGAAGAGGATATACAATGCCAACAAGGGGTCTCTTAAAGGCAGGAAGACGCTTGAGCCGGGGGAGGTGCTTATAATCCCTTGATTGAGACATCTATTGTGGTGTAGAGGAGGGCAGTATGGGAGGGACTATATTGAGGAGCATAGTGTGCCTTTGCTGTTTGACTGGCTTCGTGCTTGCCCTGAGTGGCGGTACGCTCAGGGCGCAGGTGATGAACAGCCCGTTTCCTTTGTTTAAGCATGATGGGCAGCATACCGGGAGAAGCGAGCACGAGGGAGCTCAAACGGCAAATTGTAAGTGGGCATACCCCGTGAGTGACCAGATCGTCTCTTCTCCTATAGTGGGCAATAGCGGGATAATCTACTTTGGAAGTCTGGACGGGAATCTGTATGCCGTAAGGCCTGATGGTCATACCAAGTGGTTCTTTAAGACCCAGAGCGACATTTTTTCTACTCCCGCCATCGACGCTTCAGGCACGATTTATGTCGGCACCAGTGGTAATTACATTTATGCCATTGGGAAGAACATGAAGCAGAAATGGAAGTTCAGGACCGGCGGGGCCGTGCTTTCCTCCCCCAACATAGGCCCCGATGGGACCATCTACATAGGCAGTATGGACGGTAAGCTCTACGCAATAACTCCGGACGGCGTGTCCAAGTGGACCTACCAGACCGGTGACAGCATAGTTATTTCCTCTCCGGCCATTGCCTCAAACGGTACCGTTTACGTGGGCTCCAGAGACAGGAAGCTGCACGCCGTAGACATTAGTAGCGGTAAGAAGAAGTGGGTATTCATGGCAGGAGACAAGGTTGACTCAGCACCGGCTGTCGGTGCCGACGGCACAATATATTTTGGCGCCAATAACGGGACACTCTACGCCGTAAAACCGGACGGCCAGCTCCAATGGAAGTATGATACCGGTTCCTGGATATACGCCTCACCGTCCATAGGCAGTGATGGCACGGTGTATTTTGGGGCAAAAGACGGCAAGGTTTACGCACTGAGTAACCAGGGTAAGTTGAAATGGGCATTTTCTACCGGTGATGGTATAAGCTCTTCGGCAGCAATAGGTTCCGATGGCACGGTATACGTGGGTTCGTGGGACTCCAAGCTGTACGCCATTGACCCTGACGGCAAACTTAAGTGGAGCTACGACGTCGGGGCGTCTATTGCCAGCTCTCCCGCGATAGGCGCTGACGGCACGGTCTACGTGGGATGCGATAGCGGTAAATTGTTCGCACTGGGTCAATAGAACCTCTCTTTAGCTCCCGGTGGAAAACGTCGTCTTGACCGGAGTCGTGTTTTTGTGATATAAAAAAGTTATTGCCTCGGTTTAGAGGGGGGTAGTGAATAGATGATAGGTATATCCAAACTGTACTGCGGTACGGTTGAGCCGTCTGATGCGCTCCGTTATGGCAGAGAGTCGAAGCGGCTCCCGTCGCATCTCCTGCAGTTTTCCAGCGACAAGAAGCCCGTTGTGGTCTGGAACATGGGCCAGCGTTGTAACCTGAAGTGCATCCACTGCTACTCCCAGTCTAGGGACATAGAATATCCGGGTGAGCTAACGACCGAGGAGGCCAAGGCCATGCTCGACGACCTTGCCGGCTACGGCGCACCCGTCATACTCTTCTCCGGCGGCGAACCCCTCATGAGGGAAGACCTCCTTGAGCTTGCCCACCATGCAAAGAGTAAGGACCTCAGGGCCGTCGTGAGTACGAACGGCACCCTGATTACCAGAGAAAAGGCGAAGGAGCTTAAGTCCGTCGGCCTCTCCTACGTCGGCGTAAGCCTTGACGGTATGAAGGAGACAAACGACCGCTTCCGCGCCGTTGAGGGCGCATTTGACATGGCCATACAGGGCATCAAGAACTGCATGGCCGAGGGGATAAAGGTCGGCCTCCGCTTTACCATAAACAGGGGTAACGCCCAGGACATCCCCCAGATTTTTGAGCTTATTTATAATGAAGGTATCCCCAGGGTGTGTTTCTACCACCTCGTGTATGCCGGAAGGGCCTCCAAGCTCATCAAGGAAGACCTCGACCACGAGGAGACGCGCGACGTGGTGGACCTTATTATAGACAAGACCAGGGAGATGCACGACAGGGGCCACAGGCTTGAGGTCCTGACGGTCGATAATCACGCGGACGGCCCGTACCTCTACATGCGGCTCAAGAAAGAGGACCCGAAGAGGGCAGCCGAGGTCTACGAGCTGCTTCAAATGAACGAGGGCAACAGTTCGGGCAAGGGCTTGGCCTGTATAAGCTGGGACGGTGCGGTACACCCCGACCAGTTCTGGAGACACATCATACTGGGTAACGTAAAGGACAGGCCGTTCAGCGAGATATGGGACGACATCTCCAACCCGCTCATGGCCCGGCTAAAAGACAAGAAACCACACCTGAAAGGACGCTGCGCCGAGTGCCAATGGCTCAACGTCTGCGGCGGCAATTTCAGGGCCCGTGCCGAGGCCTATTACGGCGACATGTGGGCCCCCGACCCTGCCTGCTACCTCACAGACGAGGAGATTGGCATCACCGTGGGCGCCGGCCAGGCATAAAGCCGCCTCTCACGTTAGGCCTTAGGGTTTGACGCAGTCCCCACCCGTGATTCCTTTCCTGCCTCGGGAGGATTACCCTTATTTTCCATCAGCAGGCGCTGGGCCGTCGCAATGCCCTTACCCGCCTCCATCCGGTAACCGCTGTCACGAAGACCCTTCTCGATGGCGGTGACGGCGGTTATGATGTCCGTATCGTTCATATAACCCGCGTGGGCCATGCGAAAAATCTTACCCTTCATCTCGGCCTGGCCGCCGGCTATGCTGACACCGTACTTATCTCTCAGGTTCTTTATAAAGGCCACACCGTCTACGCCGTTTGGCACCTTGACGGCCGTTAGCATGTCAGAAGGCTGCCGGGCGAAGAGCTCAAGCCCCATGGCCTTCACCGCCTCTCTGGTGGCGTGGGCAAACCGCGCGTGCCGTTGCCAGACGTTCTCCAGCCCCTCTTTCTTTATCATCTCCAGCGCGACCCTGAGGGCCATTACCAGAGAAATGGCGGGGGTGAAGGGTGTGGTGTCCTTCTTGAGTGCGCCATGCATGGCCCGGAAATCCCAGTAATACCTGGGCAGGTCCGCATTTTTAATCGCGTCCTGCGCCGTGGGCCTCACGGCCACGAAGGCCAGCCCGGGCGGCACCATAAGGCCCTTCTGCGAACCGGTCACCGCAACGTCCACCTGCCATTTGTCCATAAAGAACGGACTCACGCCTACGGCCGTTATGGCGTCCACCACCAGCAGGGCCGGATGGCCCTTCACTATGCCGGCAACGGTCTCGATATCATTAAGCACCCCCGTCGAGGTCTCGCACTGGGCGATGAAGACGGCCTTAATGGATCTGTCCTTTTTGAGCGCCTTCTCTATCTCCTCCGGTTCCACGGCGCTGCCGTATTCTACGTCTATACAGGTTGTTTTTACCCCGTAGGCCTTGCAGAGTTCGGCCCATCGTTCCCCGAATTTGCCCCCGCACACCACCAGGGCCATATCCCCTTTTGACAGCAGGTTGGTCACGCAGGCCTCCATCGCACCCGTACCCGATGACGTAAACGTGTAGACCTCACCCTCCGTGGTCTGGAAGAGGTGCTTGAGGTCTTCCGAGACCTCCGCGAATATCCGCGAAAATTCCGGTGTGCGGTGGTGTATAAGCGGGACCGCCTCCGCCAGAGACACCTCCGGCGGCACCGGCGTAGGACCCGGCGTAAATAGATAATGTTTCTTTGTCATAGTCCTTAATATTATAAGCGCATAAACGGGAAAGTGTTAAAAGGGCAACGGGGCTATTATAGTTTGGCGGGGGCTGCTGTCAACAAAATCAAGCGGTGACCGGCTGGATGCTTTATTTTAGAAGAGGCCACATAAACAAAACAACCGCTACCCCTGCCCCTGCCCCTGCCTTCCACGCATCTCATTGTCAAGCAGTATGGCCTCAAGGTCAGGCAGGATGGAAAGGGCCAGCTGCCGCTCCACCTGCGCTCCCTTTAGGAGTTTTGCCAGCCTGCCGCCCTCCTCATACGTGAGGCCGACCAGGATTTCATCCATTACCTTACGACGGTCAACAATTCTTGCCATATGTAGGACCTCTTCTATGAATAACGCCAAAAAAACCCAACAGGCCAACGGTTGCAAGTGTCAAAAAGGTTGGCGCTATGTCGCCTCTGCAAGCTTTTTTTCCACTTTTCCTTCCCGCTCCTTCCGTCCTTTAGCGCCGAAGACAACAGGGAGTACCTCGTCTATCTTCTCGGCGAAGTGGAAGTCTATGTCAGCCTTTATATGTTCGGGGACCTCTACAAGGTCCTTTTCGTTCCTCTTCGGCAGCACTATAGTAGTGATGCCCGCCCTCTTTGCGGCCAGGACCTTTTCCTTTATACCACCCACCGGCATCACCTTGCCCCTCAGCGTTATTTCGCCGGTCATCGCCACCTCTGGCAGTACGGGCCGCCGTGTGAGTAGCGAAATGAGTGATACCGCCATGGTCACACCCGCCGACGGTCCGTCCTTGGGTATCGCCCCTGCGGGCACGTGTATGTGGAAGTCGTATTTAGTAAAATCTTCCAACGTTATGCCCAGTTCCTTTGTCTTTGAACGCACGTAGCTCATGGCCGCCTCCGCAGACTCCTTCATAACCTCTCCCAACGACCCTGTGAGTATGAGTTTTCCGGAGCCGGACATGTTGGTGGATTCTATGAAGAGTATGTCTCCTCCGGTCGGTGTCCAGGCGAGACCCGTGGAGACCCCCGGCTCTGCCGTGCGCTCTGCTATCTCGCTGAAATATACGGGAGGTCCCAGAAGTTTCCCCAGGTCATCCGCCTTTATCACCATCGATTTGGTATTTCCTGCAGCTACTTCCTTTGCCACCTTCCGGCAGAGGGTGGCTATGGTCCTCTCAAGGTTTCTCAGGCCCGCCTCCCTGGTGTAGGTGCTTATGACGGCCTGCAGGGCATCGTCTTCAATCGTTACCGTATCCTTGTTTAGACCGTGTTCCTTTATCTGCTTGGGGATAAGGAATTGTCTGGCTATGGAGGTTTTTTCTTCTTGCGTATACCCCGGCAGCTCAAGCACCTCCATACGGTCTTTAAGGGCCGGGGGGACGGGGTCGAGGAAGTTGGCCGTAGTTATAAACATGACCTTCGTCAGGTCAAACGGTACCTCGAGATAGTGGTCCGAGAAGGCGAAGTTTTGTTCGGGGTCAAGCACCTCAAGCAGTGCGCTTGCCGGGTCGCCCCTGAAATCGGTGCCCAGCTTGTCTATCTCATCCATCATAAACACGGGGTTGTTTGATTCGGCCTTGCGGAGATACTGGATAATCCTCCCGGGCAGGGCGCCTATGTAGGTGCGGCGGTGTCCCCTTATCTCGGCCTCGTCCCTCACGCCGCCCAGTGATATGCGTACGAACTTGCGCCCAAGGGCGCGGGCTATCGACTTGCCCAGAGATGTCTTTCCGGTGCCGGGCGGGCCGACGAAACACAAGATGGGGCCCTTCATGTCCTCCTTCAGCTTGCGTACGGCCAGGTACTCCAGGATCCTCTCCTTGACCTTTTTCAGATTGTAGTGGTCTTCGTCGAGCACCTTTTGTGCGGCGTTGATGTCCAGGTTGTCGGTGGTGCTCTTGTTCCACGGGAGCGACAAGACCCAGTCCAGATAGGTGCGCGAAACGGTATATTCGGCGGCCTGAGGCGGCATGTTTTCAAGCCGGCCCAGTTCCCGTTCCGCCTCTTTCTTGGCCTCGGGCGGCAGATTGGCCTCTTCCATCTTCTTCTTGAGTTCGTTTACCTCCACGGTGCGTTCGTCGCCCTCGCCCAGTTCGTCCTGGATGGCCTTGAGTTGCTGACGGAGGTAGTATTCACGCTGTCCCTTGTCCACCTTGCTCCGCACCTGGCCCTGAATCTTCTTGGCCATCTCCAGCACCTCCATCTCGTGGTTGAGGAAGGTGTTTATCTTCTGGAGTCTTTCTTTTACGTTTAAGGTCTCAAGTATCTCTTCTTTCTCTTGCAGGTTTATTGTCAGGTGAGAGGCTATCATGTCGGCGAGCCTGCCGGGGTTGTCTATGTTCATTACCGCGACCTTCAGTTCCTCGGGCAGGTTGGACGCCATGGATATCATCTTCAGGAACTGGTCTGAGGCGCTGCGGGCCAGGGCGTCCATTTCCATTCCAGTCTCAATCTTGTCCTCAAGCGTGTGTACTTTGGCTACGAGGTAGGGCTCTTTTTGTGTAAACTCGTCAATCTTGAGACGGGAGATCCCCTGTACCAGCATCCTTGCGGTGTTGTCCGGCATACGCAGCATCTGCAGGACGATTACTACGACGGCGTACTCATGAAGGTCTTCTGGCCGTACGGCTTCCTCTTCCTTCTCTTTTTCTTCCTTTTGCAGGGCCAGCGCAAGAAGCCTTTTTCCAGTGAGAACGTGGTCGAGGAGTTTCAGCTCCTTTTCCGTGGATACCCCCAGTGCCGTCACCATCTGCGGGAAGACAACGGTGTCCACCACGGGGAGTACTGGTAGTTCAGAAGGTATGTCGAACTCTCCCTTTACCAGGGCATCGTCGGGTGGGACCGTTATTTTATCGCCCTCGTTCTTCAGTGAAAAAGGGTCGTCCTTCTTTCCCATAGGTCCTTGGCCTCTGAAAGATTGTTTAGATGAGACGCCGTTACAGGCGGATTCTCACGGCCTTCTTCACCACTCTGGGCTCCTTGGACTTGGGTATGACGATTGCCAGGAAACCGTTCTTATAGTGGGCTTCAATCTTGTCTTCGTCCACGTACTTTGGGAGACGGATGCTTCTCTCGAAATATCCGTATCTTATCTCCATGAGGTAGAAGCACAGCTTCTTGTGGTCCGAAGGGTCAAGCCTCCTGCCGCTTATCAAGAGTGTGTTGTCTTCAAGCACGATGGAGATGTCCTTTTCGCTGGCCCCGGATATTACCATCTTCACCACGAGGGCGTCATCCGTTTCATAGACGTCTGTGGGTGGCCGCCAGGTCTCGGTATCGAAGGAGTGGAAAGGTTTTCTGATGCAGAGAAATTCCTGAAAGATCTTTTCCAGCTTGGAGTCGGGAGGCACTGCCATCATCGTCTCCTAACAATATCAATTATCAACACTTATGGCCTATCTTCTGATGTTTAGTTTACCATAGGCGGGGAGAAAGTTCAAAAACTTTTTGACTACGTCAGTGCCCGGTGCGGCACGGGGGTAAATCCGGTGGACAGGTTAGACCGGGGCACAGGCTGGCCGTAAGGGCCCCGCGTCGTCAGTATATTGTTTAGTACATGTCACCGTACCCGCCGCCGTATCCGCCGGGCATGGGTGGTGCCGCCGCCTTTTTCTTCTCGGGTATCTGTCCCACGAGCGCGTCTGTGGTCAGTAGGAGTGTCGACACGCTGGCGGCGTTCTGGAGGGCGCTCCTTACGACCTTGGTCGGGTCAATGATACCTTCCTTTATCATGTCGCAGTATTTGTTCTTGTTTGCGTCGTAGCCGAAGTTGCCGTCGCCGGCCATTATTTTTTCCACGACTACCGGTCCGTGATGCCCGGTGTTATGTGCTATCTGCGATGCGGGCGCTCTAAGCGCACGGCGCAGAATGTCGACGCCCGTGGCCTCGTCACCTTTAAGCTTGAGCCCGTCGAGGGCGGAGATGCTGCGTAGGAGTGCAACACCGCCGCCGGGGAGAAAACCCTCCTCCACCGCCGCGCGCGTCGCGTGGAGAGCGTCTTCCACCCTGGCCTTCTTCTCCTTCATCTCGCTTTCAGTCGCGGCGCCCACCTCTATCTGCGCCACGCCGCCTGCGAGCTTCGCCAGCCTCTCCTCCAGCTTCTCACGGTCGTAGTCGGACGTAGTCGTGCTTATCTCGTTTCTTAGCTGCTCTATGCGGCCCTTGATGGCGGCACTCTCACCGGCGCCCTCTATTATCGTGGTATTCTCCTTCTCTATGGACACCTTCTTCGCCCTGCCAAGGTCTTTCAGCGTTGTCTTCTCAAGCTCTACGCCCAGGTCCTCGAATATGGCGTTTGCGCCCGTCAGGATGGCTATGTCCTGGAGCATCGCCTTACGCTTGTCGCCGAAACCGGGCGCCTTGATGGCGGCGCACTTTATCACGCCGCGGAGCTTATTGACCACTATCAGGGTGAGCGCCTCGCCTTCCACGTCTTCAGCTATTATGAGCAGGGGTTTTCCCTGCTGGGCCACCTGCTCGAGCACGGGTACAATGCTCTTTGCCGTGACTATCTTCTTCTCGTGTATCAGTATGTACGGCTCTTCAAGGACGGCCTCCATGCTCTTCGGGTCGGTTATGAAGTAGGGAGACAGATAACCCTTGTCGAACTGAAGCCCCTCGATCCATTTTACCGTGGTCTCAAGGCTCTTTCCCTCTTCGACGGTGATTACGCCGTCTTTGCCGACCTTTTCCATCGCATCGGCTATAATCTTGCCCACCTCAGGGTCGTGGTTGGATGCGACGGTTGCCACCTGTTCAATCTCTTTGCGGCCCTTGACGGGAGTGCTCATCTGTTTTAGTCTGTCTACCACGGCGTTGACGGCCTTTTCGATCCCGCGCTTTACGGCCATGGCGTTGGCGCCCGACGTCACGTTCTTAAGCCCCTCGAGGAAGATTGCCTCGGAAAGCACTGTCGCCGTGGTGGTGCCGTCGCCCGCCACGTCGCTGGTCTTTGCCGAGACCGACTTCACCATCTGGGCGCCTATATTCTCCAGATGGTCTTCCAGCTCTATCTCTTTAGCGACCGTCACCCCGTCCTTTGTTATGGTGGGTGAGCCGAAGCTCTTTTGCAGTATAACGTTCCGGCCTCTGGGGCCGAGTGTTATCTTTACGGCGTCTGAGAGTTTCTTGATGCCGTCGCGTATGGCCTCCCAGGCCTCCTGGTCGAATACTATCTTTTTAGCCGCCATCTCTACCTCCTCTATCTATCATATTAAGCTTAGCTTTTAATAATAGTGCAAACCAAATGCCAAACTCCGGGGCCGGAAACTAGGGGCGGATGGGTGCGTAAGTGTCTTGTGTGTGGTACGTTAAGTTGAGGCCTGACATTCCGCTCCCCTCCCCAAACGGCTGTCAAATTGGCAGGGTTTGGTATTTTTAACTTTCTGAAGGTCTTTGCGTATGAGCAGGGCT
>JAZGAY010000114.1:0-6104 GCA_036475985.1 Candidatus Brocadiales bacterium | reverse complement strand
TCTTCTCTGTCAAAGACCCTGGCGCGGCCCTTGAAACACCGGGCCTCCGCAGCCACCGCACTTTGCTTCACCACAGAGCCTTCCGGGGCAAGGTTGCCGTAGAGGATGGCTATGCCGCCTTCTTGGCCGGCGACCTCGTTCTGGCTCTTTATGAGTTTCGTGTCAGAGGGCGGCTCTGCCTCTTCCGCGATCTCTGACGTCTTCTTGCCGCTAACGGTCATACAGTCCTTGAGTTCTTTTCCGAGCCGCTTCATGACGGTCGGGATACCTCCCGCATAGTGGAGGTCCTCAAGGAAATATTCTCCACCGGGCGCAAGGTTTACCAGGTGGGGTATCCTCCGGCTTGTCTCGTTGAACTGCTCGAGGGTAATCTCCACCCCGGCCTCTCTTCCTATAGCAGGCAGATGGAGACACGTGTTAGTGGAGCCTCCCAGGGCCATATCCATAACTAGAGCATTTTCAAAGGCTTCCGGTGTCATTATGGACCGCGAGGTTACGTCCTCCCTGGCCAATCTGACGACCACCTGTCCGCTCCTGTAGGCCAGCCTGTCCCTCTCTGCCGAGACGGCCATGGCGGTCGCGCAACCCGGCAGCGACATGCCCATGGTCTCTGTCAAACAGGCCATGGTATTGGCAGTGTAAAGACCCTGACAGGAACCGGCCCCCGGGCAGGCCTCCATCTCCAGCCGGTCCATTTCCTCCTGGGTGATTTCCCCCTTCCGTCTCTTCCCGACGGCCTCAAACGTATCACTTACGAGAGAGAGTCTCTTTCCCTTAAGATTGCCGCACAGCATGGGCCCGGCCGTAACCACTATGCCGGGTATGTCCAGCCTGGCCAGGGCCATCAACATCCCGGGAGTAATCTTATCACAATTCGTGAGTAAGACCAGGGCGTCAAGGCTGTGTGCGCTGGCCACGCATTCAATGGCATCCGCTATGACCTCCCTTATGGGCAGGGAGTAACGCATGCCGGGGTGTCCCATTGCTATGCCATCGCATATCCCGGGGATACCGAAAATAAAACTCACTCCGCCACCTGCGTACACGCCCTTCTCGATGGCCGTCTCCAGACGTCTCATATGCACATGTCCGGGAATAAGCTCGGTGTAGCTACTGGCTACCCCGATGAAGGGCTTGTTTAAATCGTCCTTGTCTAGACCTGTGGCAAAGAGAAGGGACCTTGCAGGGGCGCGTTCCAGTCCTACCTTTATGACGTCACTACGCAAGGGGTTCCTTTGGCTTATGTTTCCGAGGTTTAAAGCGTGTAAGTGTAAAGATAACAACGAATTAAAATGTCTTACACACCCTCAACAGAGGGAAAATGCTATCACAGCCAACAGGTCAAGTCAAGCAAAATCCACTCGTTGGAATTCCCTTGACTTTCCTTCTCGAACCTGTTTAACTTGCGGCTCAGTAATATCTTGTGATTAGCGCCACCTTTCATCCAGTCGGCACCCTGAGCCACCGTGGCACCCATAAAAGGACCCTTAAATTAGATGATATTAATAAGCGGATGCCTCGTTGGTCTGGGATGCAGGTACGATGGCAGTACCGAGAAGGATGGCGACTTACTGGCGTCGTTAAGGGGTACGGACCTCCTGCCCTTTTGCCCTGAACAACTGGGAGGCCTTTCCACCCCAAGGCCCGGGGCGGAGATAGTTGGTAGCGACGGACATGATGTCTTGGCCCGTAAGGCAAGGGTTGTTAATGAACATGGCGAAGACGTCACCGAGCCATTTATCCGCGGGGCGAAGGAGTCGATGAAGCTTGTAAGGCTTTTTAACATAACCAGGGCCCATCTTAAGGCAAAGAGTCCGTCTTGCGGGCTTGGCGTGATACTTAGAGAGGGGCGGGAGGTCAAGGGCGACGGGGTCTGCGCGGCACTTCTGGCCCAGAACGGGGTAAAGATTACTTGTGTATGAGGTTGTTGTGGTAGACCTATAGGTTTTAGAACGGAAAAGAATACGGAGAGCCACACACTGTTTAAAAAACTTCAGGACTGGACGCTTCAATGGGTAGGTACACCCTATGCCACGCCGTTTTTGTTTGTGGTGGCCTTTGCCGAGGCGTCTTTTTTCCCAATACCCCCGGACGTGTTGCTTATTGTCATGGCGCTGGCCGTGCCGTTGAAGGCCTTTCGGTACGCCCTTGTCTGCACCGTCGGTTCTGTGCTCGGCGGCTGCTTTGGATATCTCATTGGTTACGAACTGTTCGAAGCGGCAGGCGAACCCATTATAAGTTTCTATAATCTACAGAAGGAGTTCGATTATGTAAGCACCCGGTTCCACGAAAACGCCTTTGCGGCCATACTCGTTGCGGGTTTTACCCCCATACCATATAAACTCTTTACTATTGCGGCGGGAGTCTGTAAAATTGATTTCTCAACATTTCTGATAGCGTCGATACTCAGCCGTGGTTCAAGGTTTCTTGCGGAGGCGGCTTTAATATATATGTTTGGTGATAGGGTAAAGACGTTTATCGAGAAATATTTTAACGTACTCTCCATACTTTTTGTGGTGCTGCTTGTGCTCGGATACGTGCTTCTTAAGGCCTTTTCGGGTCATTAAACCGTCATGAACAGACTGGTCGCAATCTTCATAACCGTGTTCTTGGCGTCTTCACTCCACGCTCAGACCGAAGGACCTGCCAAGCCCGCCAAGCCCGCCAAGCCCGAAGTAGAGACCTACGGCCCTGTTGTCTCAGGCTTCTTCTATCCCCGCTCGGTCGATAGGCTGCAGAAGCTGATTAAGATCAAGCTTGGGAAGGTGATAAGGCAGGAACTGCCCGGAAGGCCCATTGCGCTCGTCTCTCCACATGCAGGATATGATTATTCAGGAGAGGTGGCCGCATACGGATTTGACGCCGTTGCGGGAATGGACTTCAAGAGGGTCATCATCCTCGCCCCAAGTCATTACGGCAAGAGGTTCAGGGGTGTGGCCGTTCTGAAGGCGTCGAAGTACAAAACCCCCCTCGGGGAGATAGAGATAGACAAAGAGGTCTGCGAGGGGCTCGTGAACGACGCCCCCCGTTTTGGCACTAAACCGCTTTTCGGTTATCACTCCAGGGCATACAGGAATGAACACGCTATGGAGGTGGAACTCCCCTTTCTCCAGGAGGTCCTTGGTGAATTTAAACTGGTGCCGTTGCTTATAGGGGTTCTCGTCGATGACGACATCAAGAAGGTTGCCGACGCCATTAGACCCTACTTTTCTGACGAGACCACCCTGGTTATTGCCAGTTCCGATTTCACCCATTACGGTCACAGGTTTGATTACGTACCGTTTGTCGATAAGATTGAGGAAAGGCTCAGGACCCTTGACTACGGGGCGGTGGACGAGGTCCTTGAGAAGGATGCCGGCGGCCTGATCGACTACAGGCAGGACACCGGGATAACCATGTGCGGGATATTGCCCGTTGCGGTGCTTTTAGACCTCCTGCCCGAAGATGCCCAGGGTACCGTGCTCAAATACGATACCTCCGGCAGGATGGAAGATGATTTCAGTCACTCCGTCAGTTACCTGTCCGTGGTCTTTACCGTCCCGGAGGGAGCGAAAACCGGCAAAGTACATAGATTTCGATTTCCCGCACCTGTCCATCGCACAGTGCTTGCCGTACACTACCCGGATGAAGACATAGGGGCGTCCGGGTGGAAGGCGGTACCGGCGGGCGGTTACTTGCAGACGTCGGATTCCATAACCGATGAAGAGTGTGAAACACTGCTGAGGATTGCCAGGGAGACACTTGAGACATATACGCGGACGCAAGAATTTCCTGATATCCCGGAAGAACTTCTAACGCCAAGACTGAGGGAAAAGAGCGGTGTGTTCGTCACGCTTAAGGAGAACGATAACCTGAGGGGCTGCATAGGCCACATACAGCCACAGATGGCCCTGTGGAAGGCAGTGATGCATAACACGGCCAACTCGGCCTTTAACGACAGGCGCTTCCCGAGGGTCAGGGAGGAAGAACTCGGGGATATAGATGTTGAGATATCGGTACTGAGCCCCCGTAAGAGGATTGACGGCCCCGAGGAATTCCATGTGGGAGAGGAGGGTATAGTGATAAACCTGCGGGGGCGTCAGGCGGTCTTTCTGCCCCAGGTGGCGACCGAGCAGGGCTGGGACCGAAACGAGACGCTCTATAGTTTGTGCAACAAGGCAGGACTGCCGTGGCAGGCCCTGTTGAACGAGGACATGGAGTTTTATGTCTTCACCACCCATATAATCCACGAAGGGCCGCACGGAAGGTTTTTGGGCGGTAGCAGAAAGTAGTTCATTAGCGATGGACGAAGTAGTAGCAGAAGAGGAAGAGATTCAAAAGGAAGCCTCAGTACACAAGAGACTCCTTGATGTAGCCCGCCAGAGCATAGAGGCTGCGGTAAGAGGTAGACCCATACCCACTTTTACGGTTACCGAGCCGGAACTCTATCACCATCATGGGGCGTTTGTTACCGTAAGAGAACACGGTGCGCTCAAGGGCTGCATAGGCCGGCTCGCGTCCGACGTCCCCCTCTATCAACTTGTTAAAGAGATGGCCGTAGCCGCCGTCACCGATGACCCACGGTTCAGGGACGAGCGCCTCAGGGAGACAGAGCTCGATGGAATAGACATAGAGGTCTCCGTTACTTCTTCCCTTAAGCGGATTTCCGCCCCCCTGGACTTTGAGCTCGGCAGGCATGGCGTATACGTAAAGAGGGGAGACAATACCGGTTGCCTTCTCCCCCAGGTTGCCACGGAAAGGGGCTGGTCGAGGGAGGAGTTCCTGTCCTACTGCTGTACGGGTAAGGCGGGGCTTGGCCCCGACGCTTGGAAGAAGCCCGACACGGAGGTCTACGTATTCACGGCATGTATCGTAAGTAGGAACAGTTAATGTTTTTACAGAGGAACCAGGCCTTAAAAATATTGTTGCCAAAGGCCGTTTTGTGGTATAAGGTACCCCCAGGTGGATACGTTGATTACGTATCCGGGCTCGTAGGTCTCCTAAAACGGCAGGTAAAGGAGAACCCGCAGAGTGGTTGGAGCCAATTACGGTTGATAGGGGGGCCTATTAGTCTTTCTCACTCCGCCCTTGCCCACACCCATTGCCGTAAGCATGCATAATGGTATTACCATCCTGCTATAAGAAGTTATATTAGAGGGGGTCATAATTTAGATGGGTAAGCCTCTCCGGGTATTGATTGTAGAGGACTCAGAGGACGACACCAAGTTGTTGCTCCGGGAGTTGCGCCGTGGCGGCTATGATGTGGCGTTTGAACGTGTTGACACACCGGAAGCCATGACGGCCGCACTCGACGGGCAGTCGTGGGACATCGCCATTGTAGATTACAACATGCCTCAATTCAGCGGGCTTGACGCGTTGGCCTTATTCCAGGAGAAGCGCCTCGACCTTCCTTTTATAATCATCTCGGGCACAGTGGGTGAGGATACCGCGGTGGAGGCCGTCAAGGCCGGGGCCACGGACTACATCATGAAGGACAGACTGGTGCGTTTTGTCCCCGCCGTAGAACGCAGCCTGCGCGAGGCGGAAGAACGCCGGCAACGCAGGCGCACGGAAGTGGCGTTAAAACAGAGCACCGAGCAGCTGTCCTTGTTGTTTGGGTCTATGCCGATTATTCCATACATGGCCGGGGCGGGAAAAGGGGATTCCGGCATTACCTATATGGGCGATACGGTGACGGAGGTTACGGGCTATAAGCCCGAGGAATTTACTTCCGACAAGGCCTTCTGGGTCGACCGCGTACATCCCGAAGATGCGCCCAGGGTGTTTGAGGATTTTCGCAAGTTTTCCGAGAAAGAGTACCAGGAACATGAATACCGCTGGCGGGTAGCCGATGGTTCTTACAGATGGTTCAATGATTTGTTCCGTCTGGTGAAACTTCCGGATGGAACGACCAAGGTTATAGGCGTCTTACACGACGTCACCGAGCGCAAGCAGACAGAAGAAGAGCTTAAAGCACTGACCGAATCCCTGGAGCAACGTGTGGCCGAGCAGACGGCCCAGCTGGTCGAGAGTGAGGAGTTGTTCCGGAACATGAGCGCCGCGGCCCAGGACGCAATCATTACGGCGGATAGTGAAGAGTGTATCTCATATTGGAACGAAGCGGC
>JAZGAY010000113.1:0-2166 GCA_036475985.1 Candidatus Brocadiales bacterium | reverse complement strand
AGAGATATTTTTCAACCTGTCCAGAACAAGGTAAGAGAACTCATTGCGAAAGACGGCGGCGCTAAGGCGGTACAGGAACAAGGCACTCGACACGGGATACGTCTTCTTCAATGCCAAGGCCCTTATGACGGCCGTTAAACTGGACGTCTTTAACCGTATCGGCAACGGCGGTAAATCATCAAAAGAACTGGCACGGGCCATGGGCACCAGCGCCCACGGGACGGAACTCCTGCTCAATGCCCTGGCAGGCATGGAGTTCCTTGACAAGAAGGGGAGACGTTTCTCTAATACCCGCTGTGGGCGGGAGATATTCCTCGAGGGAAAAGAGTTCTACGTTGGAGACATCCTCCGCTTTCATGAGACCATGTGGGAAGGATGGAACGGTCTTGAGAAATCCATCCGAACGGGGAGGCCGGCATGCCGGCACGACATGTTCCAGAAAGAAACAGAAGAAACGCGCACCTTCATCATGGCCATGCACAACACCGCTACGGGCCACGCGGGGGAATTGGCCTCGGTCATAGACCTGAAAGGGGCAAAGACACTCCTTGACGTCGGTGGCGGGCCCGGCACTTACTCTATATTCTTCTGCAAGGCCAACCCGCGCCTGAAGGCAACCGTCCTTGACCTGCCCGGCACGCTGGAGGTGACAAAGGACGTCGTCGCCAGGTACAGGATGTCTCGCAGGGTTTCCCTGCAAGAAGGCGACTATAACAAGCCACTGCCCAAGGGCTATGACGTGGTGTTCCTCTCGCACATCATCCACAGTGAAGGAGAGGAGGGCAACGCGGCCCTAATGAAGAGGGTTTATAACGCCCTGAACCCCGGGGGCCGGGTAATCGTCCATGATTTTATACTAAAAGAGGGCAAGACAAAACCCGGTTTCGGCTCTACTTTCGCCCTCTGTATGCTCATTTTCACGGACAAAGGCAGGACGTACTCCTACGGAGAGATAAAGGGCTGGCTAAGGGCTGCAGGCTTTAAATCTATTAAGTGGACTCGACGTTCGCTACCACGTGACATTTCCATTGTAACGGGGTGCCGAAGTTAACGCCGCAGAACATATAGGAAGAAGAGGGACAACATGATAAAAAGTATCCTTGTGCCGATCGATGGGTCTGAGGCGTCGTTTTCGGCCCTCACCAACGCAGTGGAATTGGGAAAGGCCGCAGGGGCAGAGGTACGGGGACTATTTGTGGTTGACATGTGGCGTTTTGTCTATGTCCCCACCACAACGGCCATTGCAGGGGCAATCGGTGCGGCAGCGACCACTAACATACCGCTGCCCCCGGAGAAATTACTCGAAGAAGAAAACCGTGCCAGGAAAGAAAGCGAAGAATTCAAGAAACGTTTTGAGGTTAACTGCAAAGACCGGGGCGTAAAGGGCACGTTCAAGGTGGTGCGTGGAGAGGTAGGCGACCTGATAATAGAATCAGCCAAGACCGTCGACCTGGTGGTCATCGGTCGCCGCGGCAAACACACCAAGTCGCAAATACGTACCCCAGGCTCGGTCACCCAGACCCTGCTTCGTAACTCAGCAAGACCGGTCGTCGTCGTTCCCGAGGGTACCAGGTGTGGCCGGCACATGGTCGTTGCCTACGATGGCAGTGAGGCTGCACAACGGGCGATAGAGGCCAGTGTAACCATCGCCGGACTACAGGACTCGAAAATCGACGTCCTTACCGTGGCGGGCAACCCGGAAGATGCTGTAGAGCCCCAGACAGAGGCCAGGGAATATCTGGCCCCGCACGAACTCAAGGCATCCTTCTTCGTAGAGTCGGGGAAACCATGGGAGGTTATTGCAGCACATGCCGGTAAGGTAGACGCAGGGCTAATCGTAATGGGCGCCTTCGGGACCAACCGGATTAAGGAGCTGATTTTTGGAAGCACCACCATGCATGTCCTTGAGAACGCGGAATGCCCCGTCCTGCTTGTGGCATAGCCGGTGATAATGTGCATCTGTGGCGCGGCGGCCCCGCGACATGACCATATTTTCTACATGTACAGCCGCACAAGACCTTGACACAAACATAATAAACTGTTTTAATGCGTGCTTTATAAACTTCAGTGTGAAAAGAATGTCGAGGAGAATGAGACCCAGATGAAGGTACTCCTTATCAGCATGCCGGATTTTCTTCCGTTTATATTCAAGAAGGGCCTGAAGGT
>JAZGAY010000112.1:0-3541 GCA_036475985.1 Candidatus Brocadiales bacterium | reverse complement strand
GCGCAGTGGGCCTCCGCAATAACGTCAATTACGTTCCTTGTGCCGGATATAAAGTCTCCTCCAGCAAAGAGACCTTTTTGGTTGGTCTGGAGGGTATCAGTATCTACCTCCAGTCCGGGCAATAATAGGGAATGATCTGGTTCCTGGTCAATGGCCGGGATAGCTACATCGGCCTTCAACTCAAATTCTGAACCGGCGATAGGGACCGGCCTCCTTCGACCACTCTCATCAGGCTCTCCTAAAGTATTCCTTATGCACCTCAGGGCAATCACCTGATTGGCCTCGTTTCCAATAAACTCGATGGGACTAACAAGGCAATGTAGTGTGATTCCTTCTGCAAGCATCTCTAATTGCGCCTCGAGGCCCATAGGCATTTCTTTTTCACTCCTTCGATAGAGGACATAAACCTCCCTGGCACCTACCCGCAAGGCAGTCCTCGCGCAATCGGTAGCAGTAAATCCACCTCCGACTACCGCCACAACCTTACCGACGAGGTCAACAGGTTCGCCCAGGTTTATTCTTCTGAGAAAGATTATGCCGTGATATACACCTTCGAAGTCTTCTCTGGGAATTTCAAGTTTTTTTGGTTTATGGGCCCCCGCTGCTATAAAGACAGCGTCGTAGCTACTACAGAGGTCAGCCAGGCTGATGTCTTTGCCGATAGCGGTATTTACTCTGATTTCCAGTCCAAGTTTCTGCAGGAGACCGATCTCTTCGTCGAGTATCCTTCTTGGTAGTCTAAAAGGAGGTATGCCTACCCTGAGCATGCCTCCTGCCAAAGGCAGCGCCTCAAAAGCAGTAACTTCGCAACCAGCCAGTAACAGGTCATTAGCCACTGTGAGCCCTGCCGGGCCAGTACCAACGACGGCCACACGCTTGCCCACCTGCTTGATTGGCAGGGCCTCTTCAAGGAATCTTTCCTGATAGTCAGGAGGGAGATTATCGGCGGCATACTTTTTTAGGGCTCTTATGCCAACAGGTTCTTGGAATACTGGGTCACCTTCCATGGCACTTATATTCTTTCTCTTACAGGCCTTTTCGCAAGGGTGAAGGCAGACCAGTGAGCATACGTTGGGAAGGACATTAGTGAGGCGGTTTATCTTCCAGGCACCATAAAAATCCCCCTCGACAAGCAGGCGCACGTACCTCGGCACGTCCGTTTTAGTAGGACAGGCCCATTGACAAGGTGCCATTGACTCTTGATTGGGCATAACCAGCCCTCCGTATCTATAAGAAGTGTACCACTTTATTGCAATAAATCAAGGAATGTGGGAGAAGCAAAATCCAAGTTTTCCATAAAAACGAAACAAGCGATAAGTACAGTGCGTCTAACGTCTTATGTGGAATTGCATATGATGCAGTGCCTCTGTGGTTCCAGACAATCTTTAAGGATCATTCTCTCAAGTAGTATAGATACGGTACCTTATACGCAGAAGGGCTTTACTCACCAATAGCCTTTATAATCACCCTTTTCTTCCTGCGGCCATCGAACTCTGCGTAATAAATCTGTTGCCAGGGGCCGAGGTCCGGTTTGCCCTTGGTAATGGGCACAGTCACCTCGTGATGCATTAGCAGTGCCTTGAGATGGGCATCCCCGTTGTCCTCACCCGTCCTGTGATGTCTGTAGTCTTTGCCGTACGGCGCCAGACCTTCAAGCCACTCGTCGATGTCCTGGATAAGCCCCTCTTCGGCGTCATTTACGTATACGGATGCCGTAATATGCATTGCCGACACCAGCGCAAGGCCCTCGTTTATTCCACTCTTTCTAATCGCCTCGGAGACATTCTCTGTTATATTCAGGTACTGCCTCCTTGTGTCGGTGTTAAACCACAGGTACTCTGTGTGTGATTTCATTTCAAGACCTCCCCGGGCTGATTTTGAGATGTATTCGGGCAGCGCGGTAGCTGCGTGCCTTTTGTGTTGACCCTTAGATTGCAGGGTTTATAATAGCGACAAATTCATTCTAAATGTGAAAGAATGCACGTGCAACGGTGTTATATTGTTTTTTCGGACCTGGACGGCACGTTACTGAGCCACGATGACTATTCCTGGGAAGAGGCGGTACCCACACTGGAGGTCCTCAGGAACGGTGACATACCACTTATTCTATGCTCAAGCAAGACAAAATCCGAGATAGAACTCTGGCGGGAGAGGCTTGGGAATGGGCATCCGTTTATATCGGAGAACGGGGGCGGTATATTCATCCCCGCGGGTTACAGGGGTTTCCGGCTGGAATATGACGCTGTCGAGGACGGGTTCTGGGTTATTTCTCTAGGGACAGGCTATCCGTCGCTTGTGAAGGCGCTGGGTGAAATCAGGGAGAAGACCGGCCTGAGCATAAGGGGTTTTTCTGATATGGGTGCGGAGGAGGTGGCAGGGCTTACAGGTCTTGGGCTTGAGGAGGCAAGACTTGCCAAAAGGAGGCAGTATGGAGAGCCTTTTCTTGTGGAGGGAAAGGCCGACGGGCTGCGGGAAGCGATAAATGAGATGGGGCTTGAGTGCACGGAAGGGGGGAGGTTCTTTCATCTCCTGGGCAGGGTAGACAAGGGTGTGGCCACGAAGAGATTGTCTAAGATTTACAGGGAAAACAGTACCGGTGTAGAGGTTGTTAGCATTGGTGTGGGTGATAGTCTTAACGACCTGCCAATGCTTGAGGCGGTCGATATACCTGTTCTTGTCAAAGGGCCCGGTGGTGAACACGATGGCAGGGTGAACGTGAAGGGCCTTATCCGGGCAGAGGCGATTGGGCCGAAGGGATGGAATGACACCCTACTTGGGCTGATAGCTTAGGCACCGCTGTTATTGAGGAGAAAAAAATGGGCGACTTTTGTCAGTTTGGCGACATTACCACGCTCCATCGTATAGGCGAGGGACAATTGGACAGGATGGAGGCGGATTTATTGCATTATTCCAGGACCAGGCCGATTGCCCTGGTGCTTCCAACAATCTACTCCGAGCTGGAAGGGAAGGCGCTTCCGCACATCGTGGAGGAGCTTGCCAAGGTCAAGTACATTAACCAGATAATAATTGCGCTTGGGAGATTTACGGAGGAGCAGTTCAAGTTTTCCCAGAAGTTCTTCTCCCAGCTGCCACAGGACGTAACACTCATATTGAATGACGGGGAGCGTGTAAAGAAATTATATTACCTGCTGGACAGTGAAGGCATCTCGGCCGGCGCGGACGGCAAAGGCCGGTCTGCGTGGTTGGCCTATGGATACATCCTGGCGAAGGAAAAGTCGAGGGTCATCGTGTTGCACGATTGCGACATCCTTACATATAGCAGGGAGTTTGTTGCCAGACTCTGTTATCCGGTTGCCAACCCGCAGCTGGACTTCGAGTTCTGCAAGGGTTACTACATGCGGGTAACGGACCGCATGCACGGCCGGACCACAAGGCTCTTTGTCATGCCCCTCGTCAAATCTCTTACCATGCTTTTGGGAAAACTGGACTATCTGGAATATCTTGCCAGCTTCCGGTATCCGCTTGCCGGGGAGTTTTCAATGGTTGCCGACCTCGCACGCATCAACAGGATACCGGGGGA
>JAZGAY010000111.1:0-4569 GCA_036475985.1 Candidatus Brocadiales bacterium | reverse complement strand
GTTAGCCCTTCATCTATCGCTTTTCGTGAAGCATTTGTGTCAACCCTCAGTTTAAGTATCTCTGAGGCATGAGTGGTAAAGCGCGAGTCGGAACGCATCAGAAAATCCTGGCCGACAAGATAGGTCTCGCCCGACTCCTTAAGACCCGGCCTCTCTTGCATCATATCGTTTATCTGTGTGCCGTCCATGAACAATATAAGTACTCCCAACAGCGGGGCATCCTTGGTCTCCTTGATTATCGGGGCGGCCACAAACTGGGCCGGCCCGTTGTAGCCGTCGTACCACCCTATATCGGTTACAGTCAGTCCCGTCTTGCCTCTTTCAAACGCCCTTGCCAGCGTGGTGTTTTTGTATTTCTCATCTTCCAGGAGGTTTACGCCAAGCTCCGGGTTCTTTTTCGCGCTGGCCACGACATTGCCATCAACGTCTACAACGAGAACGTCGTAGTATTGGTACGCATCGGCGAAGCCGCTCAATATCCTGTGGTATCGCTCATCCACCTCGTTATACCTCTGCCCTTCAATCCCCGCCATCCCACCACCGACCATGCCCCCCCTGCGGTAGGCATCCACGTATGAGGTTATGGCCCACTTGAACAGTATGTTTGTGCACAGTTGATAGGCATCTCCCCTTCTCTCAAAAAAGAAGTTTTCGAGCTCACGCTTCTTTATGTCCCTTACGGAGATAAGGTGGTCAATCGCCTCCTGTCGTATGTAACTCCTCGCAACCGCACAGTTCACAGAGGTGGTTATTATGTAGGGTATCAGATTGCCGAAGACGCAGATTATAATCAGGTAAACGAGCAGAGTGGTTGACGTCGGCTTTTTCGGGGTGGAAGGGGCGGAAGGGGTGGCATCGGAAGCGGGTTTTGCCGGTTGACTGGGTCTCTTGTAAGGTCTCGAAGGTAAAGGTCTCTTTGCCATTTCGTCCCTGTTATTGTGTCCGCTAAAGTGGTAATATTAGCGTGAGTATGTCCATAAGTCAATCGTACTTTTGCCCCATCTACCTTTATTGGCAGCCTTTGTGAATGAAAGAGGACGTAGACGCATGCCTGGAAAAATAAGCCCCGGGTTCAAGGTTTGGCTTGAAAAGGAAGGTGAGGTCGTGTTCGCAGAGGGCCGGAAGCTCCTCCTGGAGGCGGTTGATGAACTGGGCTCCCTGAACGCGGCAGCCAAGAAGCTGGGCATGTCATACCGTGCGGCATGGGGCAAGATAAAGGCAACGGAAAAGCGACTGGGCGTAAAACTGCTGGAAAGCAACGTAGGCGGAAGGGGCGGTGGCGGGGCACGGCTCACACGGGACGCCAGAGAAATCCTGAGACGTTACAACAGGTACAAGACCCGTATCAAGGCCTCTGTGGAAAGGGAGTGCAAGGCCATTTTTAAGAAGTGAACACCCTTGACAGAAAAGACACCCGCCCGTATTATGTCTTTATTGACATAACGCTTTTGAGCAGTCCCTGAAGGAGTCAACAGACCTGAAAATACCAGAAAAACGGCCCCTCCTCTTCGTCCTGTGCCTGTTCATTTCTTTACCGTCCGTCGCATACGGTGAAAGGGAAAGAGAGATACTGGTGTTTGTCGCGGCAAGCCTGACGGACGCCATGAACGAGATTAAGGGAAGGTTCGAGGAAGAAAATGGGGGGAAGGTTTTCTTGAGTTTCGGGAGTTCCGGCACGCTATGCCGCCAGATATTGCGGGGCGCACAGGCAGACGTATACATCTCCGCCAGCGCCGCCCAGGCCGACACCCTTGAGCTCGAAGGCCTTGTGCCACTCGACGCAAGGAGCGACCTCCTGACCAACACCCTTGTGGTCGTTATGCCCAGGGGGAGCAAACTGCGCGTAGGGCGACCCGAAGACCTGGCACAAAGTGGAATCAAGAGGATAGCCGTCGGGGAACCCGGCTTTGTACCTGCGGGCGCGTACGCCAAAGAGGCCCTTGAGAACCTGGGATTATGGGAAGACCTGCATCCCAGGATAGTGCCCGCCCTGGACGTAAGGGCCGTGCTCGCCTATGTGGAACGTCAGGCGGCCGAGGCCGGTATCGTCTACAAGACCGACGCCGCGATAAGCGACAAGGTTGAAATAGTATATGAATTCCCCGAAGACAGTCATGCAAAGATAATCTACCCTGTGGTCATATTGAAAGACAGCGGGGCCGAGGCCCTGGCAAGGGAGTTTGTAGACTTTATCTCCTCCGCTACCTCAGCGGAGGTTTTTGAGACCTATGGTTTCAAGAAGGCAGGAGGTGGTTAGGCCGTGCTGTCACAAGAAGAGATGTCGGCTATCTGCATATCTATGAAGGTCGCCGTCTGCAGTACGCTCCTTATCCTCCCGCCCGGCATCTTTATAAGCTGGGTGCTGGCCAAGACCACTGTCAGGGGCAAATCGGTTATTGATACACTTGTCAACATGCCCCTCGCCCTCGCGCCCGTGGTGAGCGGGTTTCTTCTGCTCATTCTTATAAGCAAGACAGGGCTGGTCGGGCGCGTCCTCTACGAAGACCTTGGCATAGAGCTGCCCTTTACCTGGTATGCGGCCGTACTGGCCAGCGCGGTAATCGCATTCCCCCTGCTTGTAAGGGTGGTACGGGTTGCGATGGAGGAGGTTGACCCGAGGCTCGAGAACGCCGCCAGGACCCTGGGCGCAGGTCCCTGGAAGGTCTTTTGCACGGTTACCCTGCCCCTCTCGATAAGGGGGGTGATAGCAGGCTCAATACTGGCGTTCACGCGCAGCCTTGGGGAATTCGGGGCCACTATCATGGTGGCTGGAAACATACCGGGCAAGACACAAACTATCCCGCTGGCCGTCTTTAATTATGTCCAGACAGGACACGAGGACAGGGGCATCAGACTGGTACTCATCGCCGCCCTGCTTGCCTTTTTCGCCCTGTATCTTGCCCAAAGTTTTTCAAGCCGTACCACCCACTGAGGTTTTTTGGCATAATAATCTGGCGCAATGAAACTCAGAGTAGACATAAAAAGACGGGTCGGCACATTTCATCTGGACGTCTCATTTGCAGTTGAAGACAAAAAACTGACCGCCATCTTCGGGCCCTCGGGAGGCGGTAAGACCACAATCCTCAACTGCATTGCCGGTGTCATAGCGCCGTCGGACGGTGAGATATCGATTGACGGCACGACACTATATTCCTCTAAAAACCGCATAGACCTCTCCCCCGAGGACCGCCGCATGGGTTACGTGTTTCAGGAGGGACTGCTCTTCCCCCATCTTACGGTGGAAAAGAACATCTTCTACGGCTTTCGCCGGGAGGATGGGGGGGCCGGATGCCACATAGCCCCGCAGGCCGTAATAGACGTGCTCGATATAAGACACCTGCTCGGCAAAAGACCCGGTCAACTGTCCGGCGGCGAGCAGCAGAGGGTGGCCATCGCCAGGGCGCTGCTTTCTCACCCGCAACTGCTCATATTTGACGAGCCCGTGTCCGCCCTGGACTGGGGCCTCAAGAGCCGCTTTCTAGGCTATCTAAGACGCGTAAAGGACGAGTTCCGCGTCCCTATACTCTACGTCACCCACGCGCTCTCAGAGATCATGAACCTTGCCGACGAGGTGATCGTGGTAAAGGACGGCAGGGTACTGGCCACCGGCGGTGTATCGAGCCTCTTCCACTATCCCCACATATTCCCCATAATCGAGGCCGAGGGGCTTGAGAACGTGCTGACCCTCAAGGTGCTCTTACATAACACCAAACGCGGGATGACGGAGCTTGCGCTGGGGGGGCAGAGACTGGTGGTGCCGCTTGGAGGGCCTGAGCCCGGCTCTACTGTCTCTGTAATCGTGCGTGCCCAGGACATAATCGTCAGCAGGGAGAGACCCACGGGCCTGAGCGCACGCAACATCCTCAAGGGCGTGGTCGAGGACGTGTCCGTGGTGGGCAACAAGGCCGTTTTGTACGTGAACCCGGGCGAGCGGATGATCGTCGAGATAACCCGGGAATCACTCCGGGAGCTTGGGATAAAGAAGGGAGAGACGTATTTCTTCATCATTAAATCCAACTCCATACGGGTGTGTCAGCAATAGACTTCCTTTCCCCCGGTGACGCTGATGCTGATGCTGATGCTGATGCTGATAAAGTACGGCACATCGAAACGCACCCGGAAACGAACAGGAAATCAATTTTTACCCCCTTGACATTTAGTAGAATAAGAGTACATTCACCTTTTTAAAGAGCTTGATTTCCGGCACCTGATGATAATTGCCGCATAAGCTCTTCTTTTTTTTGGCAGGAAGATTTTTCTGGGGGCGGGGGTCCAACAAAATCTTGAAAGGGGAATATCTCCGGTAAAGGGTCTTTTGTCCGTCACACCTTCTTTGCAGACTTCTGCAAAACATACAAACCTGTCATTGCGAGGAGCCGTAGGTGACGAAGTCACGCCAGAGGCGGATTCGCCTTCGGAGCGCATGACCTTGACCACTGATGTAGCTTATCGTGATGTCATAGTGTGACAATGACCTACCCGGTTGTATAAGAACGTAGGGACAGGCCACGCCAGAGGCGGGTCTGCCTCGGGTACGATGTGTCCCTACGAAGACTTCGGCAACAGCCT
>JAZGAY010000110.1:0-2601 GCA_036475985.1 Candidatus Brocadiales bacterium | reverse complement strand
GTGCGTATGATTACAAGTTTGACCTCTACGTCGACGGCGAAGAGCTCGACCAGGTAGAGGAAGGCAAATACTCCATTTCCGGGATGCTGGGGGATTTCGAGACCGACCGAGTGGTTGCCGGTACACTTTACCTTAAAGACGGCAGTAAGTGCCTGATAGAGCCCTTTGTAAAATTCGTCTTTACCCCTCTCGACGTAAGGGGGGACTACGGCGGTGGAGAGAAGCCCATACCGGAGACCTTTAAGGTAATACAGGGCAAAAACACTGACATTAAGGGCAAAAACTTCAGGGTAGAAAACGTCCGTGCCGCGACAATTCTCAGCTATCGTCACGACCCGGGCGTTCCAATACTGTGGATGGCGGTCCCGGTGGTTTTCTTTGCGATGCTGTTCCGCGCATGGGGCAGGTGGTGCCGGGCCAGTTATATCGTGCAAAAGAGCCCCAAAGGAAGCCGCCTCCTGGTACATGTCCAGATGTTCGGCGTCTGGGGGGGCGAGGAAGGCCTAACGGAGACACTAAAGACCTCCATGACCTGAGGTAACTATGATAAACACGGGCGAAAAGACAACTTGCGCCACAGGTATATTGCCCGGTATAATGTGGTGTACTGGAATTTATTTAAGGTTCTGAGGAAAAAGGAAAATGAAAGAAGGGATTCACCCAAAGTACGTGGAGACAACTGTAATCTGTGGCTGCGGCGAGACGTTCAAGACTCGCTCTACGAAGCCCAAGATAGTGGTGGAAATCTGCTCAAAATGCCACCCGTTCTACACGGGCAAACAGAAGCTGGTGGACACCACGGGTAAGGTGGAGAGATTCAAGCGCAGGTATGGTTTGAAGAAAGAGCAGCCCGAGACTGTCCCACCGGTGCCAGAGCCAAGCGACACCGAAACAAAGTAACTAAAGACCGCTGGTTATGAACGACGTACTACTACAAAAGCTAAAGGCGATGCACGACAGGTACATGCACCTGGAACAACTGGTGTCAGACCCTGCCGTCATGTCGAATCCGGCCCAATACAGCGCTTACATGAAGGAACGTGGGGGCCTCTCCAAGACCGTGGCCAAATACCTGCAGTGGCAGGAAACGCTCGAGCGCAAGGAGGAGGCCAAGAATGTCCTCTCTGAAGACGGAAGTGACAAGGAATTGAGGCTTCTGGCTCAGGACGAACTTAAGACTGCAGAAGACGAGGAGGAACATCTTGTTGGGGAAATAAAGGAGCTCTTCCTCACCCAGGAGACCAGCGCCCACAAGGGCGTCATAATGGAGATTCGTGCCGGCACGGGTGGCGACGAGGCCGCACTATTTGCCGCAGACCTTTTCAGGATGTATTCAAAATATGGTGAGACCTGCGGCTGGAAGGTTGAGATCTTTGACAGCAGCCCTACGGATTTGGGCGGCTTTAAGGAGATAATCTTCTCCGTAACGGGCGAAGGGGTTTACCATAAACTGCGTCACGAGAGCGGCACACATCGCGTACAGCGCGTCCCTACAACAGAGACACAGGGTAGGGTCCACACATCGGCGGCTACTGTGGCCGTGCTGCCCGAGATAGAGGCTGTGGAGATAACCATAGACCCTAAAGACCTTAAGATTGAGACCATGAGATCCTCAGGACCGGGCGGGCAAAAGGTCAACAAGACAAGCTCCGCCGTCAGGATGACCCATATCCCCACCGGCATAACCGTCAAATGCCAGGATGAGAAGTCCCAGCACAAGAACAGGGCAAAGGCCCTGCGCATCCTGAGGAGCCGTCTATACGAACACACAGAAAGGCAAGAGAGGTTGACCAGAGAGCGGGCCCGCCGTGTGCAGATAGGCAGCGGAGACAGAAGCGAGAAGATAAGAACCTATAACTACCCGCAGAACAGGGTCACGGACCACAGAATAAATTACACACTCTACGACCTTGAAAACGTGATGCTCGGCCAGATGGACCAACTTATCGAACAACTCCTGGCATACGAAAAGGAAGAACAACTTAAACAGCTCGCAACCACCGGATAAAGACCCCAACCAGTATGATACCAGGTGAAGAAATGACCCGGCAAGACCCCCCGGACTAAACGCATTGTACACGTTTTCCCGGCAGTTTTTTAATCACCCTTTCCCGCTTCATCACATTGGCACTGCTTATTCATAAAAAAAAGACCGGAAGGCCGCCCGTAAGCCTTCAGACAGCCCTGACTGGCGCCGTAGCCACCCTCGTGCCTGCAGGTGTCGACTCCCCCCGTCTAGACGCCGAGGTAATGATGGCCGATGTCCTCGGCATCTCTCGCTCCCGGCTCTACACCATCCTAAACGAACATGCCGATGCTAAAGACCTCAAGCGGTTCCATAAACTCGTCTATAAGAGGGCCCGTCGCGTACCACTACAGTATATCACCGGCCATGCTGAATTCATGTCTCTGGATTTTTTGATGAAAAAGGGTATACTTGTCCCCAGGCCCGAGACCGAACTGGCCGTAGAAGCCGTTCTGGAAAGGGCCGACATTAAGGGGCGCCTGAACATACTGGATATCGGAACTGGTTGTGGGAACATTGCCGTCTCCGTTGCCGTGGGGCTACGGGACGCCGGAGGGCTGCTATCGGTCTATGCA
>JAZGAY010000011.1:0-2840 GCA_036475985.1 Candidatus Brocadiales bacterium | reverse complement strand
GTGTTTATCTTAAGGACCGTAGAAGGCTTTACGTATAAAGAGATTGCCGATTTCCTGGACATACCCGTAGGGACGGTTATGAGTCAGCTCTTCCGAGCCAGGGCGAGGTTGCGGAAGTCTCTCAGTGAGTATGCACGGCAAAGGGGATACCGATGAGGTGTAAGGAGTACACAAAATACCTGGGTCCATATATAGATTCGGAGCTTGATACCAAGACCTGCATAGAGATTGCAAACCATCTTGAGAGCTGCCAGAATTGCCGCGGGCGTTTTGCTCAGGAGCAGGAACTGGAGAGGCTGTTTGTGGGGAAGCTGGAGGAAGAACGTATGCCCGGGCATGTGTGGAAGGCTGTCAAGGCGGATATCAGCGCCGTTGCTTATCAGCCAGCCGGCACTGTTTGGAGCAGGATTAATCTGAAGTGGTTTGTACCGACGGTTGCCGCGGCGGCCTTGCTCATCGGCCTGTCTGTGTTCTTTTTCTGGGCAAAGGCGCCTGAGGGCAGGTCCCTTGCCCTGGTCCTCCAAGAGGTTCATGAGAGGTACTTGAGGGATGGGGTCGCCGTAAGAAAGGGTGTGGTCTGGCCTGAGGACTTTAGGCAGACGACCCTTGCCGGCCGGATACCGAAGTCGGGAAAGATAGGCGGGCACGGCGTGGAACTGCTGGGGGGTAGGCCGTATTACCTTGAGGACGTAGAGTTGGCCTTCCTCGAATACAAGTGTTGCGGTGAGCCTGTCTCGGTGTTCATCCTGCGCAAGGAAGACCTGGACAGCTTCCCGCAGACCAGGGATTTGTTAGAGAGTGGCGGGGGCCTTGTTAGTATAGCGTCCGGGGACACGAGTCTTACGATGATCGACGTGGGGGACGCGGTGGTGTTCGGCATCTCATCCCACGAACTGGATACCTTTTTGAGGGCGTTTGAAAGGGTTTGAGCAGGAATGTACTTGAATGCCAGCCCTTATTTGTAGTATTAATTAGAAACAAAGGAAAAGAATGGAGGGTAATGAAAATGAAGATGATTGGAGGAGTGATAGTTGTTGTTGCCGTAATGTGTATGGTTGCCGCTTTACCTGTTGGAGTTTTTATGTCTGACAGCACAACGGTTGTGGCTGCCGAGGAGTTGGAAGTCGTCCACCTGGAGATAGAGGGGATGACCTGCGGTGGCTGCCAGGCAAAGGTAAAGGCCGCACTTATTGAGCTGACGGAGGTAGAAGAGGTAGACGTGAGCTGGGAGAGCGGTGGGGCCGATCTAAAGGTCACAAAGGGCTCCGACCATAAGAACCTCACGAAGGCGGTCGAGGAAGCGGGTTTTACCGTTGTTGCAATAAAGACCGGCTAAAGCAGGTTTAAGTCCACTTTGCATCAACTTGCAGTAGCTATTTAAGCCCTGAAGGGGCCCTCTAAGAGGGCCCCTTCTTCTTTAATGGGTTTTGCCTTGCACTTCACACACAGGCAAAATATAATTGTAAACCCATGAAAAATAATAGATTAGTGTCGCTGGTGAAGGGCGAAGACAGGTCTGGCAATATATCCAGGGCCCTTGAGCTTATCAGGAGAGACCTGGACACAATAACTGATAAAAAAAGGATACTCATAAAGCCCAACCTGTTGTCCCCTGACGATGCCAGTGGGAATACCGACGTTGAGGCGGTCAGGAGCATCATCCAGTTCCTTGCGAAAAATTTTGACAACTTTGACGAGAAGGAGGTTGTCATATTTGAAGGCAGTGCCGGGGCGTTCTATGAGGGCGGCAACACAAGGAAGGTGTTTGAGAGGTTCGGTTACACGGAGCTGGAGAGGGAGTTCAATAATGTAAAGTTGGAGTGTATAGAGGATTTTTCAGAATATGTACCGATGGAAATTGTCACGTTGGGAGGTGCCGTGACCATAGATGTGGTTAGGCACGTAGTTGAAGACTTTGACTACAGGATATCCGTCAACCTGCCAAAAACCCACGGCTATGCCATTGCAACCTTCGGTATAAAGAACATGGTGGGGGCGGTAAAGCAGTGTGACAAGTCTATGATACATGGCGTAAAGACAACAGGTTCCAATGGCAGCGGCAGCAGGACGATATTCGATTACGCCCCTACCTGGGCGATATCCTTTTTGAGGCGCCGTGCAATGGGATTAGTGGACGTGGTAATAAGATACGTGCCGTCGTATCGTAAAGGGGTAAAGCTTATACACAGGAACATAGCGACCATGGCCAGGCTGGTCTGGCCCGATCTGGTGGTGCTGGACGGCCTCTACGGAATGGAGGGCAACGGGCCCGTAGACGGCAACCTGGTAAGAATGAACATGGCCATTGCCTCTACCGACCCTGTGAAGGCAGACGCCCTCGGGGCGAGGCTCATGGGGATAGACCCCGAAGACATCGGTTATCTGCATTATTTACATGAAGATGGCATGGGCGACATGTCGCTCGATGGCCTTGTAGGGGAAAGACCGGAGGAACTGACAACGCACCTGAAGATGCACCCCACCTATGACGTCCAGGTTCAGTGGAGATAGCTTGTATTCGTACTAGGAAAACCGCCATTGACGGTAAATAGATTCTAACGGGGACGTAGCTCAGTTGGGAGAGCGCGGCACTCGCATTGCTAACCGAAGGGTTTTCGTAAGTGTTTGTTATTAGACGTATTCCGTGTAGCTTTAGTGTCTTAGGGCAAAATAAAGCAGTCTGAGATTCTTCAGTTTTTGACTGGCTTTGACGGAATTGTGGGAACAATTTGGGAACAATTTCTAGTACGTAAGTATAGAGGGTAGTCTAGCAGAAAATACTGGCTCCCCATCGTGGACGAAATTCGCAACTATTGTAATGGCAAAAAGTCATATTATCG
>JAZGAY010000109.1:0-3684 GCA_036475985.1 Candidatus Brocadiales bacterium | reverse complement strand
CCTCCTTGCTTTCCGCCCATATACGGCCTTCATGTTTTTCTATTATACCATAACTGATGCTGAGGCCAAGTCCGGTTCCTTTACCCACGGGTTTTGTGGTGAAAAAGGGCGTGAAGAGCTTCTTCTTGTTCTCCTCAGAGATGCCTTTACCGCTGTCTCTGATAGAGATCGTTACTTTGTCGTCCGTCTTTTGTGTATTTATCCAGACATCCCCCTTACCGTCTATTGCCTGCGCGGCGTTCGCCAGTAGGTTCATAAAAACCTGGTTCAGCTGACTGGCAAAACAGTTTATCTTCGGTATATCCCCGTAGTCCTTGTGTATGTTGATACGGTTTTTGTAAAGGTTCGTCAGGATATCAAGCGTGCTGTCGATACCCTCATGGATGTCTGCCTCTTTTAGCGCAGCCTCGTCCAGCCTGGAGAAACTCCTCAAGGAAGCTACAATCTCTTTCGTTCGTTCGGCGCCACTCTTACAGCTTTTTATTAGTTTGTCCAGGTCTTTTAGCAAAAAATCCAGGTCTGTTTCTTGTACCAGATCGTCCATCCGCTTCTTTTCATCGGGATTGAGTGACTTCAGGTCCCTAAACTCCCGAAGGACCTCCTTGATATCTTTCATGTATTCTTCCAGGTGGTCCATGTTGCCGTAAATGAAGCTTACTGGATTATTTACTTCGTGTGCTATGCCGGCGACCAGTTGGCCCAGGGAGGCCATTTTTTCTGACTGCACAAGCTGTGCCTGTGCGCCTTGCAACTCCCCGTAGGCCTTCTGAAGCTCTTTGTGGGATTTTTCCAGGGCCACTGTCCTCTCGCGCACCTTTTCTTCAAGATTGGTGTTCAGGTCTGCGAGCTTGTGGGCGTAGTCGTCTTTTTCTGTAAGCGTATTCTTGAGGTTGTACGTCAGCTGGTTGAACTCGGATGCAAGCTGTCCTATCTCGTCCCTCGAACGTATGTTCACCTTATGGTCCAGATTGCCGGCTGATATGATCTTGATATCTTTTATAAAATTCTTAACCGGTTTTGTTATGGTAAAGGCCGTCAGAAAACTTGCCCCTAGCGACACAAGAAGCCCCACGCCACCCGCAAAGAGCCCTATCTTCAAGGCCTTGCCGGCACCGCTCGTCATAAGCTCGCGTGCGTAACCTATCTTGACGGTACCGTACTTGACGTTGCCTTCAAACAGGGGTACCTGTGCCTCCATTACCCAGCTGTCGGATGCCGGGTTAAAGTATTTCTCTACGGTGTATATGTTGGATGAATAGGTGTTTTTTATCTTGGTCCTGTCCGACAGAAAGGTCGCTGCGCCCTGGCTCTGGGCGATGACCGTGCCGTTTTTGTCCTGGATTATGGCGTAACGGACGTTCTTGTCCGAGGTGAGGTTCTGGAGAAAGCCGGAGAGTGGAGTGTAAGTGCCACTGACCACGAACGGCAGGAGTTGTTTGTTGAGATTCTTTGACAGTACGGTGCTTGCCTCCTTAATTTGCTTCATCTGTTCCCGGTTGTTCAGGAAGCTGTATGCCCCCGTGACGATAAGGACCACAAAGAACACTATCGGTACCGTCATTAGGAATATCTTGTTGCGGAAGCTTAAGGAAGGTTTTTTCATAAGACCTGTACGCTACGGTGACAATAAATGCCTGCTGTCGTGACAGGCGTCCTAAAGATAGAGACAGCGCCCCGGGTTATCTGGCCTTTGTTATTCTAGGTTCCCACAGTAGGAAGTAGAATATTCCCCCGATTATTAAAACCGCCTGCGTAACGATAATACTTCTAATCCATATACCGAGGCACCTGCTCAAGTACGCAGAAAACGCTTTCTCTTCAACGCCGCCAATCTGTATGATGGCGTAAATGGCCACGGAGACAATTATTATACACACGATACTTATGTCCATAATCCTAAGGACCTTCTTGACGGCGGAGCCTTCTTCCTCTTCTTCGTAGTATGAGTCTTCGTATGTCTCTGTCTCTGCCTCTGCCTCATGCGCTGTGGCGACCGGTACCTCACCCAACTCTTTGCCGAGGTGTTCAATGTCTTTGTAAACCGATTGCTCCGGCTCTTCCACATCCAGACCCAACCTCTCCTCGTGCCCTGTTTCCCTGGTAGCTGGGATGTGGGTTGGTGTGGGTCTCGGTATGGGTGTGGGTGAAGGTGTTGGAATCGGTTCTTTCTCCGTGGAACGTGTGCTGTCTTCGAGTTCCTGCTGCGCTTCCTCTATTTCCTTGAGGGCAGATGGGTAGGATTCTTCGGTCGATTCCTCAACACCCCGCTCCATTCCGCAGTCTACGCAGGCAAGGGCATCTTCTTCATTTTGTGAACCACATGGACACGGCCACATTTTCTTAACCTCTAAATACCTCTTTCCCGTCGGATTTCTTCGTATGCATTGCCTATCTCTACAAACTTCCGGTGCGCAAGGTCTTTGAGTTCCTTTCCCAGGTGTGCCACCTTATCAGGGTGGTACTGGGTGGAGAGTTCCAGGTACCGCCTCTTTACTCCTTCGTCCGGGGTGGATTTGTCCAGCTTCAACACATGGTAAGGGTCTTTTCCGGCCTGCGGTTTCGCAGAATCGTATACGCGCCCCAGAGTCGCACCCAGTACGGAACCCACTACTCGGCCAACAAGCCATCCTATACTCACACCGACTAATGTACCCTTATAATCTCCTTTCATACGATATCTTTCTAGGAGTTTAACAGGTCCTTTAGTCTCTGCATACCCTCTTTGATCTTTGCCATGTCCGTGGCAAAGGATATTCTTACGTGGTCATCTGAACCAAAGCATATTCCGGGAACAAAGGCCACTCTGGCCTTTTCTATCAATAGGTCTACCAGCTCTGTCGAGTTGCTTATGTTCGAACCTGCTATGCTGCGCTTGTAAAGGCCCGAGACGTTCGGGAAGACGTAGAAGGCTCCTTCCGGTGTGGTGCAGGAAACACCGTCTAATCCGTTCAATGCCTTAATCATATACCTTCTTCTCTTGTCGAATTCCTCTACCATGTGTTTTACGGCACTTTGGTCGCCCCGAAGCGCCTCCACGGCGGCCTTCTGGGCGATAGAGTTGGCACAACTGGTAGTATGGTCCTGAAGCCGTACTACCGCCTTGATAATCTCTTCCGGACCTGCGGCATAGCCCAAACGCCAGCCCGTCATGGCGTAGGCCTTTGAAAATCCGTTTACGGTTATTACTTTTTTCAAAAACTCGTCCCCAAAGGAGGCGGGGCTGACGTGCTTCATGTCATCGTATATTATCTTTTCGTATACCTCGTCGGAGATTATATATATCCCCCTTTCTACGGCGATGCCGGCCAGCTCTCTTAGCTCATCCCCTGTGTAGACCACTCCGGTGGGGTTACTGGGGCTATTCAAGAGAAGCACCTTGGTCCTGGGTGTGATTGCCTCTTTCAGGGATTCTGGCGTAATCTTGAACCCCGTCTCATCGCCGGTGTGGATGAAGACTGGTGCGGCGCCGGCCAGCTTTACCTGTTCAGGGTAACTCACCCAGTATGGGATGGGGACTATTACTTCGTCCCCTGCGTCGCATAGTATCAGCAAGAGGTTGTGGGTAACCTGCTTTGCGCCCATTGATACCACAACCTGTGTGGGAGCGTATCGGAGACCGTTGTCTTGCCATAGCTTCTCGCAGATGGCCTCCCTGAGTTCTAATATTCCAGAGGTCGGCGTGTA
>JAZGAY010000108.1:0-2721 GCA_036475985.1 Candidatus Brocadiales bacterium | reverse complement strand
CTTGTCCCCTGCTGACGGAGCCGGATTTTTTGGGGAGATATGAGCGGAAAGAGTACCCATTCCTTTAGAAGCCTTGCCCCCATTGGTGTGCGCGTCCTGGCAAGTACCCAGAGAAGAGACCCCTCGCCCTGCCTTGTCCGGACCGTCTCAATGAGTTCGAGCCCGCTCTGGGTGGCAGCGTCTATAAACAGGGTGTCATGCGTAATGAATCGTTTCAGATTGGTTATATGGTCCAGGCAATTATTCTGTGTCTCTTTAAGATACTGTACGATGGCTCCTCCCGCCCCTATTGCAGGTCCCAGCTCTTCACAGCCGAAGCCCTCCAGACTGTTGGTGCCAAAGAGCTCCACAAGTGCCCGGTACGCGGTATCCCGTGAAAATTCCCAGCCGGGCCGGCGGGTTATGGTAATCCCAAGGCCTACGCCCAGGTCTCTCAAGAGGGTGTCGTCATGGGTATCCTCGGGTACTATGCACTCGGACGGCCTCAGGCGATAAAGTTCGTCCATAAGCCTGGTGCGTGGAATGTCTGTAATCTCGAACCTGCCCGTGGAGAGTTCCACCCATGAGACGCCTGCCACATCTCTGTTCGGGAGGATGCACGCAAGATAATTGTTTACCTTGTCATCAAGAAGGTTTTCCTCGGTCAGGGTGCCGGGTGTGATTATCCTGGTGATGTCCCTGTCCACTATCCCCTTGGCCTCTCGTGGATCCTGCACCTGCTCGCAGACGGCCACCTTGTGGCCGGCCTTCAGGAGCCGTCGTATGTACGGCCCTGCCGAGTGGTGGGGTATACCTGCCATGGGCACGGCCTTATCGCCCTTGGCGCGCGACGTTAGCGCTATGCCCAGCACCCTTGAGGCAATCTTGGCATCCTCATAAAACATCTCGTAGAAGTCGCCCATGCGGAAGAACAGAACGGCGTCCTTGCACCGCTCCTTGAGGGAATGATACTGCCTCATCATCGGGGTCTGGTCTTTTGTGTCTTTCACGTCGTCTGTAACCGTACTGTGTCCAGGAAAAAGCTGGAATACCCGTCAGGGCAAAGTTCGTCCAGCATGCCCTTACTCAGGGCCGGAGACTTTTTTGCTGCCACATAGTAGAGATGGGTATTACAGCCACAATCCGAGGAGCCAAAATTTCTGAGTGGTACCTTTGTGCCGCCAAGCCCCGCCAAACGGCGGCCAAGCCTGCATTCCCACTGTTTTGGGGCGTGGAATCCCCATATATACCTGATGCGCGCATGCTCAAGCAGATAGTCGATATGCCAGTGAAATTTCTTGCCGTTGGGCTGTTCTGACAGATGACGTCTCAACCGGTGCGTCAGATTCCGCTGTGCGCTGCCGACGTACACATAAAGGCCCTTGCGGAAGAGATGGCTGCCAAGCCTGCCGACCGTTAACCGGTAATTCCCGTCAAGCTCTGCCGCCAAGAGGTATATACCCCTGTCAAAGGGGAGTGCAGGTGCCGGTAGGGAAGTTGGTGTAACACCCATGTTAATTAGATAAATATGCTGACTACTTATCCCTAGGTTGACTAAATAAAGAAGTAGAGGATATTGTTATTTATTCCGGGCAATCATACGTTCCAGTGCCCAGGCTTCGTCTGCAGCGGAAACCTCTGTAATCTTTTCTTCGGCTCCGTTACGGACGACCACACGGACATCGGGCATATCCTTCAGCCTGCTGCTGCGGACGGTCAACCGCGCCGCGGCCTCCAGATTTTCATCGGAAAGGTTGCCACGCACAAGACACAACGGGCCAGTCGTGTCGGCCAGATAAAGCTGCGCGTCTCCTTCACGGGCGAGCGCTTCAAGCCGCTGGTTTTCCGCGTCATTCCTGCCCACGACTGCCTTGGTGCGGCTGTCAAGCCGGTAATGTCTGCCGACCTTGAGCAGGTTTACCTCCCTGACGTCGCAGTCTGCATCGTGGTCAAACAGCTCTTTTATCCTGACTGCAAACCCCGGGTCGGTAAGCAGGCATCCGCCGGCAGAGCAGGGGTAGTCCTTCATCTCGAATACATCGGCCAACTGAATCTGCTCCTTCCTGGAACGGCCCCTTATGGCCAGCAGTTGCTCCCTGTCCACGAGGCCCAGTTTTTCAGGGATGGTGGGCTCAAGGTGTTTGGCGCACAGAGGCCTCAGGATAAGACCCTCAAGACCGGCCTCACGCTCGATGGTCTTCATGGCAATCTTTCGCTGGGACATGGGTCTCTGACCCAGAACCTCGCCCGTTACCACAAAAGACGCCCCAATCTCCTTCATGTACTCTCCCGCCATCCTGAACATATTGATGCGGCAGTCGATACAGGGGTTCATGTTCTTGCCGTAGCCGTGCTTGGGCTTCTTGACTATCTTCAGGAAGCTGTCCGTTATATGGAGCACCTTTATGGGTATTCCAAGCGCGTCTGAGACCTTTCTGGCCTCAGACTTGCAACTGTCGGTGCGGTTACAGAGACAAAAAACGGTAGAGAAATTGAGTGCGACTACGTCTATACCCTGCGCCTTCATGACGTTTATGGCCAGTGTGCTGTCCAACCCGCCGGAAAGAAGCGCAACGGCCTTCACCTTCTTGCCGGTTTTTCCTAACGCCTTAGAGTCAGGCAGGTTCTGTGCAATAGCAGGCCCTGCGCCAGTCGTTGTTTCGGTCAGCGTATCTGTCATAAAATCTTTACCTCTATGTCGCTGGAAACCAGTGACTTAAACTTTTCGGCATCGGCCTCCGT
>JAZGAY010000107.1:0-5187 GCA_036475985.1 Candidatus Brocadiales bacterium | reverse complement strand
TGATTAATATGTGAAGAGGGCTTAAGCCATGTCGTTCAAGCGCCGTCTGCCATATCTGTCGTTACTCGCCATTTTTTTCCTGTCCATACACTTCTTTTCTTCCCCTGTACAGGGTGCGTCACAGAAGCCCCCCAAGAGGGGCCAGATGGTGATAACCACCGACAGACCCAAAACCGGTTCCTGGCCCGTTGAAGTAAACATCTCTTTGTTCGTGGAGGCGCCACGGAAGGCCCTCTGGCACGTACTCACCGATTATGAAGGCATGCACAGGTTCATACCACACATGGAAAAGTGCCGCGTCGTCGACAGGAAAGATAACCGGGTATACCTGGAACAGATGTACAAAAGCTTCCCGCTGACGATGTACCTGAACCTCGAGGTAAAAGAAGAGCCGCCGGGCAAGATATCCTTCAAGAGATACTCCGGAAACATGAAGACGTATGAAGGACACTGGCTGCTGGAGGAGGCCGGTCCAAAAAACACCATCTTCACGATGACCGTGAAGGCGGAGCCCGGCTTCCCCATACCTCAAAAGGTAATAATCTGGGTTCTGGAGAGTGAGCTGCCGAAGGGATTGTTGGAAATCAGGAAAAGGGCTATCAGGATAAGCGGCCAGCCTCTACCCGTATACAAGGTAAGGGTAGTCTCACGGTAGGTATCTTTCAGGCCATTTGCGGGCAAAAAAAGTGCCGCAGCTTTAGAGGAGGGTACTCATGACTCTGAAAAGAGGAGAAAATCGCCACGAGTTTTGGGAAGCTGCGGCACTAAAACCTTAGCTAACCATGTCTCTTGTCTGGTTAAGCATTCCTTTGCGTAATGTCTCCTTCATCATCTCAAGGGCCTGCTCCTCTGTCTCTCCCATGCAGGTGTGATTTACAGAAAGACACCTTGCAAAAAAGCCAGAACCCTCTGAGTCAGATTCCAGTTGCACCTTGAATTGTGCCCCGTTAATTTCGAGTACCTTTTCTCTCTTTACCACAAACTTCTGCACCTGGCCGTTTAGTTCCCTGACCAGGTTGCCAAGGGCAATACTAAAAACCAGCTGCCCTCCCTCTAAAGCGTCGACAATCTTTTCTCTGTCCTTTGTAAGCACAAAGACCGAATCACCGTCGGTTATAAACCGCATCTCCGCCAGAGGGTTTCTCACCTCAGGGGCATGGGCCCTGAGGTACTCCAGGCTCTTCCTGATCTTCTGAAGGCTAATCCCTCCGTCCAGAAGGGTCTTCGCCACACGCATCTGCACCAGGTCGAGAAAGGAGTACAACCTACTGCTGCCATGGCCGGTCGCCTCTCTTATCGAGGGCTTAATAAAATTGGTCTCGTCCCAATATTGGACCTGCCGCGGCGTAATACCAATTACGCTACATACCGCTTTTGTGTTAAAGTTAGCCATCTCCTCACCAGTAACCTCCGTTCGTTAAACGAACCACTAAGTGTTTTTTATAAACAATATTGTTTAAACTATAACACATCGCGTCAATTTGTCAAGATAAAATATTGTTTTCCGCCCGTACATCTCCCGGCCAAAAGAATTTGACAGTTAATGCATGCAAATGCTATATTGCGCCAGTAGACTTCCTTAGGAGAGAACCGGGACATGTTAAACCGTAGAAGTATATTTCTTGCTATAGCCTTTCTACATATGGTCTTATGTGCTCAGGCCGAGGCTATTATGATTGGTCTGACCCCTGAGCAGACCAGGGAGGCCATAGAGTACGGCAAGGCAGGCAAGAAGGCCACTATGATTGACTTTTCGAAGGAGTGGAGCGTTAGTCTTGGCGAGAAAGTGGGCTGGGCAACCCTATACGACGAATTCCACAACCTGGCCTACATGGCCCGCAAGGCGGCACTGGAAAACAGGGAATTGCTTCCAGACGAGATAAAAAAGGCCCTTTCCCAGAATAATGTTTTAACGTTCACTGTCACGGTCTTGACCGACTCGATGTATTACAACTATTTTAGGCCGTCGACGCTACACTTCGACGACCGCGTGGTTGCAGTCACATACGAGTTTCAGCCACAGATGTGCGAAGACAGTATTTACTTCCCCGAAAGCCCCTATTACATAGCCGCATGTGTCTATAAGTTCCCGATTGAGGGAATAGACCCAAACTCGAAGGTGACTCTCGCGGCGGTAAAACCTGAAGGGGACGAGCTTCTTTTTGAGTTTGACCTCTCCAAGATGAGATAATGTGAGGACGGGGTCTCAGACCTAGCTTGCGCCCGCTTTTGCCTCTCTTTCCTTTTCAACCGCCTCAATGCACTCTTTGACGAACTGGTCCGGCTTGGTGTTGTGCATCAGGCATGCAAACGCAATATCCTCAGTGCCAAAGGCAGGACAATCAAAACAGCCCTTACCGAAGTGTTTTACAAAAACGCTTTTGGCTGCGGGATAGCGGTCGGTGACCTCTGTGGTCTTCATCTTTTTTGTGATTGCGATCTCACCGGTTTCCGCAACTTCGGGCGTAGGGCAGCATGCAGAGACCTCTTCTCTCAGGTCTGCAAGCAGTTTCTCCATATCCGCGCCTTGCTGCTCGCAGGCCTTCTCTACGGTTAAATCATCCATAGAGCCGCCCTGCACACGGGCCATTAACGTAAAAAAGGCGTGTCGTTTGAACACTATAACGGCCCTGGGTTGTTCCTTGACTAAACGAGCCACCCTGGTGTCCTTCGTTATCTCCATAGGTCCACTACAACCTCCTTACTTTTTCCTTCCCTTGTGCGGTCTGAAACTGCCTATGTTCAGGTATTTGCCTATATTTGCCGAACCGTCTTTCACGGGCTTAATTCTCCCCTTTGACGAGGTGAAAAGCGTGGTGATGCCCGGACCGTGTCCGGCCGTCACGCTATTGGTGTGAACCACAACGCCTACTGAGACGGCACCCTTACGGTAAATTCTGCCGAACGAGTGGTCCGCATCCATTATTGCAACCAGGTCACCCAGGCGGAGTTTTTCAAGATTATATTCCTTCACGGTCGGTCCGTCAAAGAGTTGTATGTCGTAATCGCCCCGGTAGGCGTGGTGCGAGCCCAACCCGGAGCCCATAATCCCTGCGGGCACCTGATGTGTAACGTGAATAAGGAGTGTGCCCTTCTCGGCCTTTATGGGCATGACATTGAGGAAATCGGGCGTGAGGTTCATTATCTTTACCTCCGGATAGTCCAGGAATTTGAGTCCCACCCCGTTTCCCCTGACCATTATCTTGTCCCCGACGGCCAGCTTCGCAAGGACGTCTTCGGGAAAATCAACGAGCACGTGCTCTATGCCGCCGTGCTTGCCCGTTACGGTGCCCTCGCCCCCCTTGGCGTCGCCCGAGGAGACCCACGCACGGTTGCCCACACACGCAAGCAGGTTGAGGGCCGCGTTCGCCTCCTTATTGGTATTCTTGATGGAGACACCCGGCTCGACGTGGTCAGCCGCCCAGTTTACCGCAGTGTCGCCTACCTTTACGTTATACGTAATACCGCCGACACCGGGCAACACAACAGGTCGTCCTTCTGCGCTAACCATATAAGGGGACGGGTCTGAAATGGGACTGGTTACCTCCCCGAATGCGGAGATACTTACCAGCTCCTCGGCATTTATCCTGAACATATTTTGTTATCAGTTACCAGAAACTGCACCACTACAAGACGTTAAAAGACAAAATGACACGGGAGTTTAGCAAAACCCTCCTCGTTTGGCAAGCTCTAACCACCGTCACGAATCTCGGGCTAACCCGGGGTCAGACCCTTCTCCGGCACTGTAAGTACCGGTAAACAATAGCGCTGATTCTCGGACGTCAAGTCATACCTTGCGGGAAGCTTACGTAAGTTCTTTTCTTGACAAGGTTCCGGCGTGATGCTAGAATCCGCCCGGTATGTTCGGAGATCCATATTTTATACTTGTCCTTCTGCCCGTAATACTTACGGCCATTGCAATACATGAGTTCTCCCACGCCTATGCGGCCGACAAACTTGGTGACCCTACCGCAAAGCTCGAAGGCCGCCTGACACTCAACCCCCTGGCCCACCTTGACCCCCTCGGCACGTTGTGCCTCTTTATAGCACACTTTGGTTGGGGCAAACCGGTACCGGTGAACTCACGCAATTTCAGGCACCCGCTGAGGGACGACATGATTGTCTCCGCATGCGGGCCGTTGTCCAACCTGTTGACTGCGATGCTAATGGGCGTTGTGCTTCAGGTGTCTATGGAAAACTCGCTTATACCGGCTCGCAGCTACCTTTACGACTTCCTGCGTATGGGGCTGATAATAAACCTCTCACTGTGCTTTTTTAACCTGCTCCCGCTCTATCCGCTGGACGGTTCCCATATACTAAAGGGCCTGCTGCCCAGAAATCTCATACCCAAGTATGAACACATAAGCGGCTACAGCCCTTTTATACTGCTGGGCCTGATCGCCCTCGGCCCGGTATTCCAGGTGCCAGTCTTTGGCATGATTCTCGGCATTCCGATATTCTTTTTTGCGAGGCTTTTCACCAGCATACTATGAGCACAGAAACGACCGAATACAAGGTACAACTCGAGGCCTACAACGGCCCCATGGACCTCCTTCTTTACCTGATAAAGAAGGAGGAGGTAGACATATACGACATCCCCCTTGCCAGGATAACGGACCAGTATATGAAATACATGGAACTCTTAAGGGCGCTCGAACCCGCGGTGGTGGGAGACTTCATGGTCATGGCCGCCACCCTTATGCAAATAAAGTCGCAAACGCTCCTGCCACAAGCCCCTGAAGAAAAGGAAGAAGACCCGAGATGGGAGCTGGTGCAGCAGTTGCTTGAATACAAGAAATTTAAGGAGGCGGCCTCGGCCCTTGAAGGCATGAGGGAGGAGAGGACGATGAAAACCACCCGGATGGCCAAGACAAGCGTCAATCCGGCCGTCTACGGAGAGACGGAACACCTGTGCCTGGACGACATGAGCCCCTGGGAGCTTCTGGGTTTCTTCACACGACTTATGAGGGAGACCCTGCAGGACGTCCCCACCACCATCACAATCGAGGAGACGCCCATAGAGGACTTCATGGACGCAATACTCAAAAGGCTCGGCGAGGTGGAATCATTCCGTTTTCTTGAGTTATTTCCAAAGATTCGAGACCGTGACGATCTCATAGGGGCCTTTCTGGCCATGCTTGAACTGATGCGTTTGATGAAGATGCGCGCCCATCAGACCGATGATGC
>JAZGAY010000106.1:0-2353 GCA_036475985.1 Candidatus Brocadiales bacterium | reverse complement strand
TTTGGAAATTCTCCTTAAATGTAAAACACGGCAGGCTGTAGTCGCCCATCTCCGGCCTTGGCGGTACGGTTAGGAGCGGTATTACGTCAGAAACCTCGAGTCCGGCGTGCTCCTTGAGCCGGCGGGTTATCTCGGTTATGAAGGGGTTTTCGTGGGGATGAACGTTTTTTGCCAATTTGAATCTACGGTTCCACGTCTTAGATGATTGTGGTTGGGGGTGACCGCTGCGGTTTAGTCCCAAACTTAGCCTGACCTCTTTCATAGTCTTTTGTGCGATTTCTCTACACCTCTCGGCGCCCCGTTTCAGGACGTCCAGTACATAGCCGGGATTGTCTTCCAGTTCCTTTGCCCTTTCCCTCACCGGTGCAAGTTCTTTGATTATATTATCGGATAAGACCTTCTTGCAGTCAAGGCACCCGATACCGGCCGTCTTGCAGCCCTCGGCCGCCCAGTCTGTCTCTTTGTCCGAAGAGAAATACTTGTGCAGGTGGAATATGTTGCAGATTCCAGGTGTGCCGGGGTCGGTGCGTTTTTTTCTGGCCGGGTCGGTCACGGCCACGGAGAGCTTTTTCCAGATAACCTCGGGCGATTCTATGAGGCCGATGTAGTTGTTCATGCTCTTGCTCATCTTGTTTTTGGCGTCGAGGCCCATGACCCGGGGCGCGTCTGAGAGGAGCGCCTTGGGTTCGGGGAATATGTTGCCGTAGCGACGGTTAAATTTTCGGGCTATCTCTCTTGAGAGCTCAAGGTGCTGCAGCTGGTCGTCTCCCACGGGCACGAACTCTCCCTTGTAGAGGAGTATATCCGCCGTCTGGAGTACGGGATAAGCGAACAGGCCGGCGTTTACGTTTTCCCTGTGTTGTTTTGCCTTATCTTTGAACTGGGTCATGCGTTCCAGATGGCCTATGGGCGTGACGGTGTTGAGTATCCATGCCAGCTCTACGTGTTCGGGCACGTGGGACTGGACGAACACGGTGCAGCGTTCCGGGTCAAGCCCGGCGGCAATGTCCACGGTCGCCACCTGGAGTATTCGCTGCGGCATTTGCTCGGGGCTGTGGTCTGCTGTTATGGCATGGTAGTCTACTATTGAGAAGATACAGTCGTATTTGTCGAGCAGTTTACACCAGTTTTTTATGGCCCCGAGGTAATTGCCGATATGTACTTCACCTGTGGGCTGGATTCCGCTGAAGAGTCTTTTTTTCATTGGAGAGTGTTTTGTGCCTTTTTCGTCAGATTTTATCAGAAGAACGGCCCCTTTCAAGTACTTTTAGGCCGTTAGTTTTGTATTGACAGGGTTACGGGGTAAATTATAATTTATTTTGAGGCAATGGTTTGTGAGTTTTTCATTAACGGAGGGGGTGTCACTATGGCGGATATCATGAGATGGCCTGAGGTGCCTGGTTTTGGCTCCCTGCAGCGTGAGATGGACAGGCTGTTTGAAGACTTCTTTCGTAGGAGTGGGTTGCCGATGCGTTGGGGGCCCGCCGTCGACGTTGTGGAGACGTCTGACAACGTTATAGTCAAGGTTGAACTCCCCGGTGTGGACCCAAAGGGTGTGGACATAGCAGTTACGGGCGAAAACCTGACTATAAAGGGCGAGAAGAGGGAGGAAAAGGTAGACAAAGGCAAGAACTTCTACAGGATCGAGAGGGCGTATGGAAGCTTCTGCCGCACCGTAGCCCTGCCTGCCGCTGTCGAAGCGGACAAGGCCAAGGCCGATTACAAGGACGGCGTGCTTGAGATAAAACTGCCAAAGTCCGAAAAGGGCAAAGCGAAGAGAATCCCAATCAAGACCGACTGAGAAAGACCGTAAAGGGGAAGTTTTTTTGGTTTAAATGACGGGGGGGGAAGCCCTGCCTTTTTTGCTTGGAGCAGGCACACTCCCTGTCTTTCTGCCTGCAGCATTTATCGAGGCCCTCAATGGCCTTCGTGCTGGACCTCAAGTATCTTGGGAGTAACAGACTCTATCTTATCCAGGTTCTCCTTGTGCCCCGGCAGGTCTTTTGCCAACGCCTTTGCCTGCTCAAAGTTTTCGAGCGCACCGGAGAAGTTTCCTTCGTAGTAATCATTCATACCCGAATAAAAGAGGTGCAAGAACCGGATGTCGTCGTCCGAACGTACGGCAATGGCCTTGTTCAACATCTCTTTTGCCTTGTTGTAGTAGCCACTCCGATGATAGCTCTTCGCGGCCACAAGGAACCCTCCGAACCTGCCGTCCTTATACATGGATGAAAGTATGTGGTCCAGACCCTCTTCGCCAAAGGCCTCTTCTACAAGTTTCTCTTCTTCCAGCAAGAACCTGGCCAGGAGTCCGTTCTTGTTGTAGCTTGTAAGCAGGTCTTTTAGCTGTTCC
>JAZGAY010000105.1:0-7603 GCA_036475985.1 Candidatus Brocadiales bacterium | reverse complement strand
ACCTCAACAGTCGAGCGTGCGGGCCTGGAGTCCTTGAAGAATTCTGCATACACCTCATTAACCGCGCCATAGTCCTCATCTATGCTCTTCAGGAATATGGTGGTCTTTACTACGTTCTCCAGCGACGAGCCGGCGGCCTCCAGTACGCCTTTAAGATTTTCAAGTACCCGGCGGGTCTGTGCGCGTATGTCGCCCTTAACGACTTCTCCCGTAAGGGGGTCAACGGGTATCTGGCCGGAGACAAATACCAGTGAGCCCGCGCGTACGGCCTGGGAATAAGGGCCTATGGCCTGTGGCGCCTCTGTGGTAGAAATCACTTCCTTGTTATCCATGACCGTTCCACCTGCTGACTGAGGCCGGGGGTTTCACGTGCCGGCCCCTGCCGCCTCTTCTTCAACGGCCGAGCCTTCTCTGGCAACTCCACCTTTCCGGCCATTTTTCTTAATCGCCCTTTCGAGAAGTTCTACCACGTGCAGTGTCTCTATGGGCAAATTCTTTGACGCGGCAAGCTCTGATATCTGGAGCATGCAGCCGGGGCAGGACGTCACCACCTTCTCCGCCCCCGACCTCTCCACGGACCTTATCTTGTGCTCGCCTATCTTCATAGACAGGTCACGATAGATTATGGCAAAGATACCCCCCCCGCCGCAACATCTTTCGGGGGACTCCATCTCCTTAAGCGTGGCGCACCGGCCGATTACGTCCCTGGGCTCATTAACGATGCCCTGGCCCCAGCGGAGATGACAGGGGTCATGGTACGTGACAGTGGTGTCCAGCGGGGTGGTCTCGTAACTGGTAAACTTCTCGAGGAACACGTTTATGTCGTAGATCTTGTCGTGCATGGGCCTCCATGAGTCACCCAGGAGTTTCAGGTAGTCCCTCTTTATGGTAAGGGTGCAGGTGCCGCAGCCCGATACGATTGCATCCAGGTCCTCTGCCTCGAATATCTCCCTGTTCTTCTCGGCCAGTATTCTGGCTGCAGTCGTGTCTCCCAGAGATTTCGCGGGGATGCCGCAGCACACCTGCCCGGGGGGCACAACCACCTCGATGTCCAGCGTATTGAGTACGTTTACGAGGGAATCGGCGATATGGGGGTATACGTAGTTTGTCATGCAGCCTACGAAGAACCCCACGCGCATCTTCGGCCGGGCGAGTTTTTTTGCGTGGCTGTGTTTATCGAGCGCGGTCTGTGAGGCCAGCGCCGGCACCCACTTTCTGCCCATCAAAAAAAGCGGCAGGTGCCTGAGCGAACCCTTGCGCTCACCGGGGACAAATTTTTGGCTGAACGAGGCCGCGCGAATTGCGAAGTCAAACAGGCGACGTCTGGGAAGCAGGTATCTCAAGACAAAACGGGCCAGGCGCGAGATGCCCATGTTCTTTTCTATCCCCTCAAGGAGCGCATCTATAATCTCACTGAAATTTACGTCCGAGGGGCAGGTGGCCTGGCACCGCAGGCATTTTTTGCACGAGTATATGTAATCCCTGAGCTCCGGGGTGTAGGAGATTTCACCCTGGAAGACGGCCTCCGCGAGGCTTATCCTGCCCCTGGCCACGCGCGTCTCGTCGCCCGTCTCAAGAAATACCGGGCACACCGAGCGGCACTTGCCGCACTTAGCGCACTTTGCAATCTCTCTTTTCGCCTCTTCTATACCCATGATAAGTCCAGTGTTCATTTTAGGTTATACCTCATACTTACGCAAACAAATTTGGGGATGTTGCGATAAGCCTGCGACATATGGCCCTTTAAAGACAACAGAGTCCGGCAAACTCTTGCAAAGGATCTCATTTTTGAATTTAGCCGTTGAATCCTGCCATTTACATTCTTGAGTGATGTGGTAAATTTCAAGAAGACAGGGGAAATTACCTGTCTAGATAGCCTCCAAAGAAGTCATTGGAAGTCTCTCCCGCCAGATTGTCGCATATATATCTCCGCGAAGGATACCGCAGGTTGCTGATACAGCCTTGATTTTGCAGTGATTATCTGATATTTTCAGACTTCAGGTCTTTTTAAAGGAAATGGTGTGTGAAGAAGGTACCCGTCACGTCCGCTCTCCAGGACATATACGATAAAGTGCTTGCCGGTAAGAGGTTAAACCGGGAGGACGGGGTCAGGCTCTATGAGTCGAACGACCTCCTCCTGATCGGCCACATGGCCAATATCGTGCGGGAGCGGAAGAACGGCGACAAGGCGTTTTACATCATAAACCGTCACATAAACTACTCCAACATATGTAAGAACCAGTGCAGGTTCTGCGCCTTCTCCAAGGAGGAGGGAGACAAAGGCAGCTACGCCATGACCCTTGACGAGGTAATAGAAGAGGCCGAGGGCGTGGTAGACCAGGGGGCCACGGAGATACACATAGTAGGCGGGCTGCACCCAAAGCTTTCGTTTGATTATTATCTTGAGATGCTCGGCAGGCTGCACCGGCGCTACCCGCAGGTACACCTGCAGGCATTTACCGCGGTCGAAATCGCCCATCTTGCAGAGGGGGCTGGCCTGTCGATAAGAGACGCCCTGCTGGCGCTCAGGCAGGCGGGCCTGGGGTCGATACCCGGCGGAGGGGCCGAGGTTTTTTCCTCCAGGATACGGAAGGAATTGTGCCCCGACAAGCTGGAGGGTGAGGGCTGGCTGGGCGTGATGCGCGAGGCACACCGGCTCGGCATCAAGAGCAACTCCACCATGCTCTACGGGCACATGGAGTCGGCCGGGGAAAGTGTCGACCACATGCTCGAGCTCCGCAGGCTTCAGGATGAGACCGGCGGGTTTATGACCTTTATCCCGCTCGCGTTCCACTCGGACAACACGTTCCTTGAGGGCCTCCCGCGTACCACCGCGGCGCTCGACCTCAAGACCCTGGCCGTCGGCAGGTTGATGCTCGACAATTTCCCCCACATAAAGGCATTCTGGATAATGCTTGGCGTAAAGCTCGCCCAGATATCGATGAGCTTCGGTGTGGACGACATTGACGGCACGGTGCTGGTGGAGAGGATAACGCATTCGGCAGGGGCCGAGACGCCCGAGGAGTTACCGGTGGAGGAGATTGTAAGACTCATCGAGGAGGCGGGACGCAGGCCCGTGGAGAGAGACACGCTTTACAGAGAGGTAATAAGGCCAAACGGCAGGTTCGACCGCAACTGGCATCTTGCAGAGACCAGGGAAGAGCCCCGCGTTGAGGTTTCTTGAGCCAGAAAGGAAAACAATGGAGTCATTCCCAACACTCTTTAGTCCCTTCCGCATAGGTTCCATGGAGATAACAAGCCGCATAGTACTGCCGGCCATGGAGACCCATCTTTGCGATGCAGACGGTTTCGTTACCGATGAGCTGGTATCCTACTACCGCGCCAGGGCGAAGGGAGGGGCAGGGTACGTGACGGTCGAGAACACCTGCGTCGACCCCGTCGGCAGGATAAACGACGGCATGATGTGCATCCACGACGATAAATACATTGACGGGCTGAGACGCCTTGTCGACGAGGTACACGGCGTGGGGGGGAAGATCGTCATTCAACTCAGCCACGCGGGCAAGGAGGCCCTGAAATTCCACACCGGTGTCGACCCGGTGGCCCCGTCTCCCATCCCCAGTCCCCTGACCAGGACTATGCCCAGGGAACTCGCCATCGAGGAGATACCGGAGATCGTCCGGAAATTCGCAAGCGGGGCGGATAGGGTCTTCCGCGCGGGAGCGGACGGCATTGAGGTCCACATGGCCCACGGCTATCTCGTAAACCAGTTCTTCTCCCCCGAGACCAATAAACGGGAGGACGACTACGGCGGTGATACTGAAGAAAGGTCTAGATTTGCCCGCGAGATAGTCGAGTCGATAAGGGCCACGCTAAAGGGCAAGGCCCCGGACGACTACCCCGTTATCTGCAGGATAAGCGCCGATGAATATACCGATGAAGGCCTCAAGCTTGAAGAGAGTAAGGCGATAGCGCAGATACTCGAGCGTGCCGGTGCAAGCGCCCTCCACGTCTCGGCGTGCAACAGCGCCTCCGCCGTCTACAACATCCCCTGCTACTACCTCGAAGAGGGTTGCTTTATACACCTGGCCGCGGGGATAAAATCCGTCGTAAACATACCTGTAATCACTGTGGGGCGTATCCTGAAGGCCGAGATGGCGGAACAAGCGCTCGCCGGGGGCAAGGCAGACCTTGTGAGCCTGGGCAGGACCCTGATTGCAGACCCCGAGTTTCCGCGGAAGGTAAGAGAGGGACGCCTTGATGACGTCAGGCCCTGCATCTCATGTAACCGCTGCATAGAGAGCATCATCGAACAGAGACTGATGTGCACCGTAAACCCCTATATTGGAAAAGAATGGGAGCTTGAAAAATCACCCAGGCCAAGACCGAAACGTGTCCTTGTGGTGGGTGGCGGTCCCGGCGGTCTGAGCGCCGCCGCTGTCGCGGGGGAGCGCGGCCATGAAGTATGGTTGTGGGAAAAAGACTCAGACCTCGGCGGCAGGTACCGGTACGCCACCATTGCCCCGAGGAAGGACAACATGGCAAGGTTCCTCGAATATCTCATACGCTGCGCAGACAAGTCCGCCAAAGAGATACAGACCGGCAAGGAGGCCACCGTCGATGCCGTAAAAGAACTCTCCCCGGACGCCGTCATACTGGCCTGCGGGGCAAAGGATGAATTTCCAGATATCCCCGGCATCTCAGACAACAATCTCTTCGACGTAAAGAAGGCCTTCAGCCAGCCGGACACACTGGGCGAGAACGTGGCAATAGTAGGGGGAGGTCCCGAAGGCTGCGAGCTGGGTGACTTTCTTTTGACCAGGGGCAAGAAGGTGACCCTTATTGAGATGAGAAGGATGTTGGGCATCGGCCTGGTTGCGCATCCGCGCTTCCATGTATCCGCGAGACTGAAGAAAGGCGGCGCCAGCATCCTCTTGAGCTCAAAGGTGGTAGAGGTGGGCCCGGGTTCACTGGTGATTAGCAAGAGGCGTGAGGGCGACAAGAAACTGGACGGGTTTGACAGTATTGTTATGGCAAGTATTCACAAGCCAAATAATGACCTCGCAGACGCCCTGAACGGTGTTATAAAGGAACTCTACGTCGTTGGCGACGCGCGCGAGGGGCGCACGGCCCTGGAGGCGGTTGCAGAAGGTACGGAGGCCGCACTAAAACTCTAACTCCCGGTATAACCTATGTTGTGTAGCGGCAGAGTAGGGGCAGGTCTTGCGCCTGCCCTGTTTGGGCGACCGCAAGAGTCGCCCCTACGAATGTCGAGCAAGTCGAACGAAAGTGAGACCTGCCTGTGGCACTGCTCGACCGCTACAATTATTATAAACACTAGATTCCGAGGCATGAAGGTGTGAAAGAAGGCAGGGTTTTCAAGGTAGAAGGGCCAAGTTGTCAGGTCGAGGCGGACGGCCATAACTATACCTGTAGTATCAGAAAGAAACTCAAGACGGCTTTGGGAAGACAAACGAGCCCCGTGGTCGTGGGAGATTCGGTCAGGTTCGCCGAGACGTCTCCCGGCGAGGGGGTAATCGAGGAGATAGGGGAGAGACGAACAAGACTATCCCGCGCCGCTCCCTGGGCACCCGGTAAAGAGCACCTGGTTGTGGCCAACATGGAACAGGTGCTGATAGTAACCGCCACAAAAGACCCACCCCTGAAGGCCGGCCTGATAGACCGCTATATTATTGCCGCAGAAAACGGCGGCCTGGGCGTCGTAATCTGCGTGAACAAGATAGACCTGGTAGACGAACAAGAGGTTTTATGGGTCAAGGACCTGTACGGCGGCCTCGGATACCAGGTATTATTTGCAAGTGCGGTCGAAGGTACGGGTATTGAGGAACTCGCCGCCGCGCTGAAGGACAGGGAGACCATCCTTGCAGGACAGTCGGGCGTAGGGAAATCGTCACTCATCAACTGCATTCAGCCCGGTCTTGGGCTAAGAATCCAGGACATAAGAAAGGCCGCTAGGAAAGGGAAACATACCACCAGTTGGGTAACCCTGTTGAGGATAGACATTGGTGGATATGTCGTAGACACACCCGGCATAAGGGAGCTCGGACTTTGGGACATAAGGGAACACGATGTTGCGGAGTTCTTCAGCGATGTCTGGGAGATAGGGAAGGACTGTCACTTTTCAAGGTGCACCCACAGCCATGAGCCCCGCTGTGCGGTAAAGGCGGCCGTAGAGCAGGGCTCGCTCAACAAAAGGCGTTACGGCAGCTACCTGAGAATCCTCGAGTCCGCGAAAGAAAACCTGACATACTAGAGACTGGAGCGTTTAACTTCCAGCCCAAAAACTTGTTGAATCAATCGACATTTCATGTTAGTTTTGCCGCTGAAGAGAGCACCCCACGTTTTACGCAACACACGTTAGGGTAACAGGTTAGGTTCTTTCCTCACTCATCTGAAATAACCATCTGGGCGATACTCAATATCTTCTTTTTTGTCTCCTCATTTACGTTCTCAAGAATGTCCAGAAATTTTTCCACATTCGGGTCCTTATCATCCGGACAGTCTGCAACCTCGCCTTCCGTGCTAAACAGAAGGATCTTGTACGCCTCAACCCTAAGGGCCCCGCCCAGTTTTTCCAGTGTATTCAGTGTGACGTTGAGTTCGCCCCGTTCAATCATCCCATAATCCTTCCAGTCCATCCTGGCCCGCGTTGCGACTTCCTCTTGCGTCCAACCGGCATGCTTGCGCAGCTGCCTGAGACGCCTGCCCATCTTCGACTGCAAAAACGTCCGTTTGCTCTTTTTTGCACTCATAATTTAGGGACACAAGTCTCTAAGATTGGCAAATTACGGCAACACGTGAATTATGAAGTCTTTTTTGAGAAAAGAATACGGGTCACAAGGAAATAGTCTGGCCTCCTGTAAAATTCTACGCGTTCTCAACGGGTAAATTACGCAAAGGCCCCCAGCTACGGAAACTTGTACAAGGAGAATCGTACGCATCTAAAATGATACAACGCTATCTACGTATAATACAGAGTTTTTCTCAAGTAATAACCTATACATATATAGTTTTTTTAAGGTTTTGCACACATACAACAGGGTTGTACGTTCAGGGCAATTTTGCTTAGATTCTTTATAAGTCAAAATACCTGTCTACTCGCACGGGCAGGTACGTAACCGGGGGCCATTTTTACAGAATTGAGGAGAGAGCCCCCGGCTTTCACAACGGTCTCCCTCAGATGGAGGGTAATTCCATAGTCTACCCTCTGTGTGAGTAAGGGTTCTCTCCTTTTTCGTAATTATAGAAAGCGGCAATCCTTTCGTAAACTGGGGGCAGGTGATGGGACACAAGACCATCTTGATGGTGGAAGACAATCCTGACGATGTGGAGCTGGCCGTAAGAGAGTTTAAGAAGAACAATCTCCTGAACAACGTCGTCGTGACAAGAGACGGGGTTGAGGCGTTGGATTATCTCTTTTGCGTCGGTGCCTACGTTAGCCGTGATGTTAAGGACCTGCCGCTGGTTGTCCTGCTCGATTTGAGGCTGCCCAGGCTAGACGGCATCGACGTCTTGCGGTGCCTGCGGTCGGACGAACGTACAAAAGACCTCCCCGTTGTCATGCTTACCACGTCGAAGCAGGAACAGGACATGGTGGCCACACACAATCTAGGGGTCAGCA
>JAZGAY010000104.1:0-4232 GCA_036475985.1 Candidatus Brocadiales bacterium | reverse complement strand
CGCCCAACGAGTGGGAAAGAAGGGCCATGGAGATGTTTGAGGCCCCGGACTATCCAAAGGGAACGGCCATTGCCACAATGGAAGCGCTCAACGGAGGACAGGTTTACCGCTTTATCAAGCCCATATACATCCGCAAGGCATGTCTGCGATGCCATGCCGATAAGAAGGACATTCCCGTAGACATTATCCAGTATCTAGAACTTCATTATCCCGACGACGAGGCCACCGGTTACAAGGAGGGTGACCTGCGGGGGGGTATAAGCACTACAATACCCGTAACAGAACGGGTCTTAGGCAAATAAATATAGCCAACCGTAGACAGACTGCAAGCTCACACGGACAGACCTAGGGGCCCGCTTAGCAGCAGCGGTAGCCTACAGTGTGATGTGACCCGCAAATAAAACGCCTTGGAGGGGGCACGCAGGCATGAAGGGTTTAACACGCTTTGGCAGAAACACCTTTCTCTGGTTCTTGCTGGTGGCCCTCCTGCCGCTGACTGCCGTGAGCCTCACCACCTATTTCTATATGCGGGCCATTATTAAGGACAGGGCTCTTAAGGACTTGGAGCATGACGCCAGTAGATACCGCGACCATGTACGAACCGCCCTCGATGCGTGGGTCTGGAGGGCCGAAGACTTCAGCTCAGACGGCTTCATCAGGGATGCCAGCCAGGAAATAATCCTCGGCATAGACAACCATGCCGAAGTAGTCGAGAAGTTAAATACGCACCTCCGCGCAAACAAGAAGAGTCTCCATCCCGACATATTCGAGGTCTTCATCGTTGATAAGGATGGTATGGTCGTAGCGTCCTCTACTGATTCTAATGTGGGAAATAACATGCCAACGATGGATTACTTTAGGAAACCTCTCCTGGATTTTGCGGAAACGGGTGGTGCCTTCGTTGGCGATGCGGAATCGCCGGTATCCCATGGCCAGCCAGAACTGGTCTCCTCCCGCATACTGAAGGACAAGGTCTACCAGTCGCCCATCGGCGTCATCGTATTGAGGATTAACATAAACTCCCTGCAGAATGCTGTCGAACCAGGCTCCGAGGCCTTTGGCGGCGAGACTACCGGCAAAGTGGCCGAGAATATATACATCACAAATGAATACAACCTGCTGATAGCCAACTACCCATACAATAAGAACAATATCTGGCAACACATGGACACCAAAAACATCCGTCAGGTATTGGATACAGGGGCTGGTTCCGTCGGGGAATATAAGAACTATCTGGACACCGAGGTGCTTGGAGCCACACTGTTTATAGACGAGACCGGCTGGGCCATAACAACAGAGAGAGCTGCCCACGAGATGTTTGCACCCCTAAGGAGGCTGGGGTATATATTCGGAGGCATTGCAGGGGGGTCACTGCTCCTCGTGCTGGGCCTCTCCTTCGGAATCACCCGGGGTATAAACAGGTCCATCAAAGAGCTTATCCTCGGGACAGAAAGGATAGCATCGGGGGATCTAGACAACAAAATAGTAGTAAAAAGAAGGGACGAACTGCGAACTCTCTCCGATTCATTTAACGCTATGATGCACTCGCTCAAGACGTCAAACGAAGAGAGGGAAAGGCTCTTTTCCGTCGTTGAGAGGGCAAAGGTCGAGTGGGAAAAGACGTTCGACACTATCGACGATGCCATACTGAGCTGCGATGCCGACCACAACATCGTCCGCGCCAACAGGGGCGCCTCAAAGCTTCTCGGCATCAAGCTCAAGGATTTAACTCAAACCACCTGTCATAAGGCCGCACTCTCTCTGTCTGGCTTCGAAGAGTTGTCTGACAGCGCATTTAAAGGTCTGGAACCGGTGAGCGGAGAGGTGCACGACCGGGAAGGGGACAGGACCTTTCTGGCGAATATATATCCCATGGTTGACAAGCTCGGCGCGTTCCAGGGGTGTGTACAGATACTGCGCGACATTACCGCGATTAAGAAGGCAGAGAGGGAGCTTGAGGAACGGCGCATAGTTGCGATGGCAAAGCTGGCGGAACTGGCTGAGAAAAGAGACCTGGAGACTGGCCACCACCTGATCAGGATCAGAGGCTACTGCAAAATCCTCGCAGAAGAGTTGAGAAAACAACCAAAGTACAGCAGCATCATCGATGACGAATTCATAAAGCACCTGCAAGATGCCAGTATGTTACACGACATAGGAAAGGTCGGGATACCCGACTCAATCCTCTTAAAACCCGGACGCCTCGACCCGGAAGAGTTTGGGATTATAAAGACCCATACCGTTACCGGAGATGCGGTACTGGCAGGCCCGGAGTACTTTAAGACGGCAAGAGAAATCTGCCGCCACCATCACGAGAGGTACGATGGGAAGGGTTACCCGGATGGTCTGAAAGGGGAAGGGATTCCCCTTTCCGCCCGAATCGTCACACTTGCCGATACCTACGACGCTGTTGTATCGAAAAGGCCGTACAAAGAGGCGAGGACCCACGAGGAGGCCCGCTCTATAATACAGGAGGAGTCCGGCAAACAATTCTGCCCGGACGTGGTTCAGGCCTTCATTAACGGACAGGAAGACTTCCGCATGCTACACAAAAGCAAACCCGCATAATTAACCATTAATGACTAAGACGGAAACGGGTTGGCTATGTCCTTTATATTGAACACCCTCGCCAGCTTGTTTATCCTCGTCTGGCTTCCCACGGTTATTACCAGTTCGTGGACCTTACTATCAAGGGTTATATTTTCAGACTCACCCTTGCGGAGCACAACTTCAAAACTGGGCGACCACTCGTAATCGTCTACGGGTGGTTTAAAATAGCTACTGACGGCCCTGGCCAGGTCGGAACTCTCCGGCACCAGGAAGGTCACGACAATCTCATCCCCACCGGCGGGACTTTTCTGCTGGTATACCAGTACTCCCGGTTTGGTTGCAATCTCGAACTCGGGTACAAGGTGTGGCAGGTCCGCAAGCGTCACGGACTCACCTTTAAAAAGGGCCCAACACTTTACCGCCCTCTGCACCGGCTGCGACTCTTGTCTCTTGTCCCGTTCGTAATGTGCCCTGTACAGAAAGTTCTTGCCGTCTTTTTCTACAGGGAAGACGTCATCTATGGGGATATCCGGACGAGCCCACAACATCGGACGAATCGTGTCTATATCTTCTACTGGAAACAACCAATGCCGTCTTGCATGATGCTCTTCAATATAATAATGTGAAGGCTCGCCCATTTTCGCGCGAACCCCTTCCTTGGTGGCGCCCAGGATGCCGCCGGGAAGGATTTCTGCCGCAAAAACAGCCCCTCCCCCCAACAACAACGCTATGGCTAAAGGCAAGGCAAACAAAGACAAATACTTATGCTTCATACCAATCCCTCCTCCTCAATATGAAAGGCGAAATATAACATATTCATCTCCACACTGTCAAATAGGATTCCTTGTATGGGGGATTTCTTCCTACGCCAATCATTCTCTTAATGCACCTTCTACCCGTTCTACAACCTCACCCTCCTCTACCGTTTTACCTTCCTTCGCTACCCCACCTTTCTCTACGGCCTTACCTCTATATAAGACATTGCCCCTCTTAACTATCTCTTCTTTCGCTTCAACCCTGCTTTTTTCCACAACAACCTCGCTTTTTTCTACAACCTCTGTTTTCTCTACAATCTTCTCTTTTTCTTCAGCCTTATCTTTCTCTACAACCTCAGTTTCTTCCACAACCTCCTCCACAACCTCTTCCTCAACCTCCTCCGGGCCTTCTTCCGCTGCCTCTTTCTTAGTTTCGGCCTCTGCATACATTGCCGTGGTCAACCTTGAGGCCTCCTGAAATTCTTTCTCCGCCGCCTCCTTAAGCCCCTTTTTTTCCAACAGCAAACCATAGGTATAATGGGCTTCGGGAAGCCCGGTATAGGCGGTTACGATAGATTTGACGTCCATTAAGGCCTCATCCAGCCTCCCCGATTCAGCCAGACACCTGTCAAGTCCCAGACGTGCCTCAACAAAACCATTGTTAATCTCAAGGGCCTTACCATACGAATTCATGGCGTCACGAAACTTGCCCTTGGCAAGATAGGCGTTTCCGAGATTGTAGTATGTCATTATGCTGCCCGGCATCAGGGTCAGCGCCCTTTTTAGATAGGAAACAGCCTTATCGAGATTTCCCTCCTCCAGATATGAAAGGCCCAGGCAGTAAACGGCGTCTCCATTGCCGGGGTCAATCTCCAGGGTCCTTCTCCAGGCCATGGCCGCTTCCCTTGGCATCCCCTTTCTGCTGTA
>JAZGAY010000103.1:0-6112 GCA_036475985.1 Candidatus Brocadiales bacterium | reverse complement strand
AAAAATTGTGGAAGGAATCATCTCATACATTGACACCAACCTGTCTTCTCCCGAAGGAGGTTTCTACGGCAGCCAGGACGCCGATGAAAAATATTACAAGCTCGATGCCGGGGCCAGAAAAAGAGAGAACCCACCAAAGGTCGATACACTCCTTTACGCCAACTGGAACGGTCTGGCTATATCTCAGTACATACGCGCCTACCAGGCCCTCGGCGGAAAAGAATACCTCGACAGGGCCGTTAACGCCCTGGAATATCTTAAAGACAGGGCATACCGGCCCGGCAAGGGCATGTGCCACTACATCTCAAGCGGTAAGGCAGGCCTGACAGGGCTGCTGGTAGACCAGGTCTATATGGCGGACGCCCTGATTTCCGCCTACGAGACCGCTTCAAACAGAAAACACCTTGAAACAGCGGCCGAAATAATGGACTACGCGATAAAAGACCTGTGGGACCGGAAGACAGGTGGCTTCTTTGACATCCCGGAAGAAAGCGCCCGTATAGGGGATCTGGCCTTCAGGGAGAAACCACTCTTAGAAAACGCCCAGGCCGTACGGGTCTTGAACAGGCTTTTCTATCTCACGGGCAAAGACCACTATCGTGAGCTTGCACGCGCGGCCTTGAAGTTCTTTCTTGATAAATACCCGGATTACTCCATACAGGCGGCATCCTATGCCCTGGCGACCAGAGAGTACCTTACCCACCCGGTGCAGATAACCATTATAGGCCCGAAGAAGGACCCGCGTACGCTGGCCCTGCGCGACGAGGGCCTGAGTATATTCCTGCCGTGGAAGGTCATCCAGATACTCGACCCCGGGACAGACCCCCTGGAACTGGGCCCCATAACGTACTCAGCCACCAAGGAACCGCTGGCCTACGGGTGCAGCAAAGGCACATGCTCCCCCCCCATGCGCACCCCGGAGGAGCTAAGGGAGTTCATGAAGGGGAAATAATAGGGACTATTCTACTGTCTTGCTTACCAGTTACACGAGTCTTTGATATGGTCGTTGATTTGATGTAGCGTTGGAGCCGTGCCATAGGCTGAAAGCCCGCCAGCTTGTTGGGAGGGCAGGTCTAACCTTCGGTATGACTTGCTTGGCTAACGTGTAGGGTGGGGGCGACCCGGCGGGTCGCCCCTACATGCTCAGGTACGGTTTTTAAACCTGTCCACAAGCGGACAGACCGGCGGATCGTGCCGAAGGTCAGACCCGCTGTTTGTTTTGTGTGGCGCCTCTGGTCACACCAGAGGCGGATGCGCCTTCGGAGCACATGACCCTGCAATACCAGGTTTTAACCCTGTGTACCGCGTCCATACCATTAGACAGGGATTTAGTAATTGACAAGGGTCGCCACATGCACTTAAAATAGTTGTTCTTTACGCCATGAATCCAAGCCAAACAATACAACAACAAGAAGACAAATTGTCCGTCCTGAGGAAGTACGAGAAGTACGTCACGAAGGACGGCAAGGCCATCCTCTTTACCATCAAGTCGTGCCGGGGAGAGGAGGTAACCTGTCCCAACCTCCTTAACGCCCCAAGACCCCTGGCCAAGAGGATGAAGGACAGGCTTGAGAGGTTGTCCTTCAACCAGAGGCTCTATGACAAGATTCCCACAAGAATCCTGCCCCACATGACGTTTAAGCTGGCCGTTGCGGGCTGTCCCAACGCCTGTTCCATGCCGCAGATAAAAGATTTCGGGGTCATCGCGCAGGAAAGCGTCGCCGTCGACCCAGGCTCTGAGTGCAATCTATGCAGGAAATGCCTCACGGAATGCAGGGAAGGGGCCATAATAATAAAGGAAGACCGGACCGTAATCATCGACCAGGAAAAGTGCGTGAACTGCGGTCTCTGCGCAAGGGTCTGCCCCACGGGGTCGATAAAGATCGATAAGGTCGGATATGCCATCCTGCTCGGCGGCAAGGTGGGCAGGCACCCCCGCTTCGCCGTGCTGCTCGTGGAACTCGCCACGGAAGAACAGGTGATAAAGGCCCTCGATATATGCGCCGAAAAGATTCTGGTGGAGAAAGGGCGTAACCGCTACAAGTTCTTGGCAGAAAAGGACTTCCATGAAGAACTCAGGAAGGCCATTAAAGAAGTGTTCTGAATTTTTTTCTTAGGTATCCCGTATACCGCCTTTAATAATATAGACACGATGGAACTGGATAACATAGACAGAAAGATATTGCAGGAGATTCAGTCTGTATTCCCCGTCACCACGAGGCCGTTCAAGACCCTGGCGGAGCAGCTCTCACTCGAGGAGTCCGACGTCCTAAGGCGCATAAAGGCCATGGTGGAGAATCTTGGGGTAATACGCCGGTTGGGGCCGATAATCGACACCCAGGCCATGGGCAACACGGGCGGACTCATGGCCATGAGCGTCCCCGAAGAAAAGATAGAAGAGGTGGCGGAGATTATAAACGCATATAGTAACGTATCGCACAACTACCTCCGCAAGGGCAGGAACAAGGACATCCCCTTCAACGTCTGGTTCACCATGTCCGCACCCGACAAGGAGGCGCTGGGAAAGGATTTAAAGGAGATAGAGGACAAGACCGGACTGGTGGTCAGAAACCTCCCGACCACAAAGAAATTCAAGATAGGCGTCAGGTTCAGCATATATAAGGGAGAATAACAATTTTTGACAGTAGGGTGCGTCTCGACGCACCAGCTGGGATTTTACAAAATAGTAACAAAGAGAATTGTAGTGGCAGAGCTTGCTCTGCTTAACGTCAATTAAGGGTATAAATTATGGCCGACGAAACAGACATAAAACTGTTAAGGCACATCCAGGACGGCATACCTCTCACCGAGAGGCCCTATCAGGACATAGCAGACGCCCTGGGGCTCTCCGAGGATGAGGTTATGGACCGGATTAAGAGGCTGCTGGACGAGAAGAAGATACGGCGCTTCGCCGCCTCCGTCGCCCACCGCAAGATAGGCATCAACTCAAACGCCATGACCGTCTGGAGGGTACCGCCCGAACGCGTCGACGAATTTGGGCCCATAATGGCCAGCTTCCCCGAGGTCACCCACTGCTACGAGCGGCCCACGTATCCCGACTGGCCGTATAACGTCTTCACCATGATACACGGCTACACCGAGGAGGAGTGCGAACGCGTGATTGAGGCCATAAAAAAGAAGACCGGCCTCGACGACTACGTAATCCTCTACAGCGAAAAAGAGTTCAAGAAGACGGGGACAAGGATTTAGGGCAAAAACCCCCGGTATAAGACTCAGCCCACCACAGACCTCCAACTACAACTCTCCTTGCAGGGACAGACCATCCCTTGCGGACGTCTGTCCGCTCTTGTGATGTAGGGACAACCTTTATGGTTGTCCGCTCGAATCCTCTGTCAAGGACTCCTCAGGAGACCGTCCTCCAAACTAACGGGCGGACTTGCAACCTCTGACGTGACATCAAACCCGCAAGCACTTATCCGTCATTGAGAGGGGCGTAGCCCCGAAGTAATCCCCTGTTTCCCGGCTAAAAACACTTACCAGATTGTTCGCCGAAGGCGAATCTGCCTCCGGCACGACTTCGTTTCACTCGCAATGACAGATGAAGTTTATGTGGGGGCGTCTCGACGCACACTACACAAAAAGTCACATTCCCCTTACCCGGTGTGTTTTTTTGCGTAGCGGATGATGACTTGTTCCTGCTCCGGGGTCTCGATGGAGCCGGGGCGTTTCTTGCGCACCTCTTTGATGGCGCCTTTGGCGCTGTAGCCCTGGTGCACAAGGTAACAGGCGAGCATGGTGCCCGTCCTGCCGATGCCCGCGCCGCAGTGAACCGCTATCTTCTTGCCCGATTCCTTCATCGTAGTGGCAAACTCCACGAACTCGTCTATCTGCTCCATCGACGGTGCGGTGAGGTCCTCAACGGGCACGTGCCTGTACTCGAAACCGAATTCCTCGATGAGGATTTTGTTGAGGGAACTCTCGGTGAGGGATACTATTGCGTCTATCTTGTGCTCTTTGAGGGATTGAAAATCGTTTACCGAAGGGCCGGGCATCGCCATGCCTGCTATCTCGCCGGACACAAGCCAGCTGAAATTCCTGGGCATACTACACAGACCTCGCAATCTTACTTTTTGAACCTACAACAACTACTCCCCCAGGGCCTTCATGATGCCCCACTGCATCCTGTCTATCTCGCCCGCTGAGTACCTGCCCTGCCTCCAGCCGAAGTGAAATCCGTCATCCTTGCGTCTGGGAATTATGTGGAAGTGTACGTGTGGGACGGTCTGGCCGGCGCAGGCCCCGTTTGTCTGAAAGACGTTCAGGCCGTCTGCTTCGGTGGCCTCGGCAACGGCTTTGGCCAGGGACGGTACCATCTCCATCACCTTGGCCAGCTCTTTTCCGGGGATGTCCATCACGGTCTCGTAGTGTTTTCTGGGCACAACCAGGACATGGCCGTGATTCACAGGGTTTATGTCAAGAAAGGATATTGCCTTTTTGTCCTCTACGAGCTTGGTCGCGGGCAACTCTCCATTGACAATCTTACAGAACACACATTCCTTCATTCCTTCTGTTCCTTCTGTTCTTCCTGTGCCTTCTGTTCCTTCTGTTCTTCCTGTGCCTTCTGTTCTTTGGGTTCTTTAGGCTCTTTCTGTTCTTTCTGCGCCTTCGGCTGTTTCACTTCTGCGGCCTTTTCAGCCGTCTTGTCTGCGGCAGGGGGCTTCTTGGCCGCAATCTTTTCTTTGGTCGCCTCGGCCTTTGGTTCCGCTGTCTTCGGCTCTTCGGGCTTGGCCTTGGCCTTTTCCTCTCTGGTCTCTACCGTCTCTGTCTTTGGCCCGGCTACCCCTGCTTTGGTCCCTCCTGCCTCGCCCTTTGGCATCTCGGCCTTTGCCTCTTTTGTCTTTGCGGCTGCCGTCTTTTTGCGTCCGGGCTTCTTTGGCTCGACCTTTGGCACCTCCACCTTTGGCTCTGCCACTTTCTCCTTTACTTCCTCTCCAACACCTTCGACCAGCTCAAAGATTACCCTCTTCGCATTGTCGCCCAGGCGGTTTCCCACCAGGCGAAGCTTCCTGTCTACACCTTCCATCCTATACTCCAACTCGGGAATCTTACCCACCTTACCCCCGGTAAGGATGCCCAACCTGCTTCCGGAGAGGCGCATTATCCTGGTATAACCCCCGTTTCTGTTCATGTACCTCTGGGCAATACCGCCGTCTTCGCGCCATTTACCCTCGCCAACCAGTTTCTTCACCATCTCTTTGTTCTGGAGTCTTGATAATATCATGCGGTAATAATGTACGTAGGCGGCTTTGTCGGTATCCCTCTTTGCTACGGCCTTTCTCGCGAGGGTTATGAGCCTCTCTACGAACGACCTTACCTCCTTTGCCTTGGGCATAGTGGTAATGATTCTTCCATGGGTCAGCAGACTGGCGGCCAGGTTGCGGCGCAAAGCCAACCTGTGACTTGAGGTCCTGCTTAGATGTCGCCCTCTAACCCTATGCCGCATCAGAACTTACCTTTTCCTTATTCTCCGTTCCAAAACTAAGCCCGAGCTGTACCAGTTTCTTTTCCACCTCTTTCAGCGTTGTCCTTCCGAAATTCCTTATGTTCATCACCTCATCTTCCGAAAGAGACACCAACTCACCTATCGTCTTTATGTTCGCGGCCTCGAGACAATTGGACGCACGCACTGAAAGGTCGAGCTCGCCGACGGCCTTCTCCAACTTTGCCTGAAGTTCATCTGTCAGCTCACCCTTCGGCTCGGCGGCAGCCTCGATACCGGGTTTCTCCTCTAAACTCGGCAGCTCACGCCCCACTTCAAAAAGCTGGACAAAAGGGTTAAGATGTTTTCTGAGAATCTTGGCCGCCTCTACCAACGCCATTTCCGGCGAGGCGATGCCGTTGGTCCACATCTCGATAACAAGCCTGTCGTAGTTGGTTTTCCTCCCCACCCTGGTGTCCTCGGTATAGAACTTGACCTTCCTCACAGGAGAAAATACAGAATCAACGGCAATAAGGCCTATTTCTGGTTCCTCCGGCTCATTTTCCTCGGCAGTCTCGTAGCCTCGTCCCTTTTTTACCTCCATCTCCACCTTAAAATTGACGCCTCCCGTAAGGGTTGCAATATGAAGGTCAGGATTAATTATCTCGGCTG
>JAZGAY010000102.1:0-8942 GCA_036475985.1 Candidatus Brocadiales bacterium | reverse complement strand
AAATCCCCCCTGCTATCGAGAACGATGTAGTTTGCATTACCGATTATGGCCTGCTTAAGATCGGCCAGCTCATCACGGCTCTGTCTCTCCCGGCGGATGTCCACCAGCTGTGAGGTGAAGACAAACGCCACACCGCCGGCTATGCCAAGCATGGCAAGCACGACTATGACGGTAAGATAGGAAAACCCGCCCCTCGACCTGACGGATTGAGATGAGGGCCTCAAACCCGGGCGGGGCAGGTGTGCGGTTATCGATTGGAACCATTTCTTTATGATATTGTTTCGCATTTCAGACCCTTCTACGCCAACACATCTGCCAAACGGAAAAAGACTTTCGTAGGGACAGGGTTTATCCCTGTCCGCTAACAACCATAAAGGTTGTCCCTACATTAAAGAACGTCAACAACCGGGCAGCCATCCGCCCAAGGCGGGCTGTCCCTACTAAGAGATACAGGCCCTGGACGACAAACCCTTTTACACCGTCTAAATTCCTTTAACAGGGATAAATCTGGCCACGGAACCGTCCTCGGAACCGTCATCGAATGTCACGGTGAGGGGTATACCCGTCATATCCACCGTAACGGCGCTGCCGCCGGAGTCGGCGTCCACAAAGTCCTGCAATTCTATGGTCAGGCTGCCGCCTACGACAAGCCTGTCCACCGTGATATCCGGTGTTTCCACCCTGCCGGCCTGGATACGCGCAAGAAACGGCTGCTTCGCCACGGTGCTCGCCGATACGCTCGCGGCGCCAAAGGTGACAGTGGTGCCGTTTCCCGGTCTGGTACCGCTATATGTATAGACGGTCACGCCGCCTATTATTACCTTCTCATAATAGGCGGCAGGGCTTACCGTATAATCCACCTTTATGGATGATATACTGATGTTGCTGTCAGAGAAATTCTCTATCTTGAATTGTACGTCGTCTCTATCGTCTGTCAACGTCTTGGCCGTACCGGGTTTATAGACCAGTTTAGCAGGGTCTATGGTGATGATGCGGTCTCCTATGGGGATGGGGATGGTGATGCCGTCCAGGTCCAAGAACTCGTAGCGGCCTTCGTCGTCCGTTGTGGCAGGCGCGGTGGTTAAGGCACCGTTGGAAGGGTAGTTTATGGTCACCGTAACGTCTCTGACCCCATCGCCCAGGGTATCCCTTACGTAACCCACTATCTCGCTGCGCACCTCCGGTTCCAGTATCTGGACGCTCAGGTCGTCTGAGGTGCTGAGGGTGTGGTCAGGGCCTGCGCTGGTAATGGTGGCCAGATATTCCACGCCGAGGTCTGTATTAGTTCCTCCGGTGGTGGAGTATGAATAATCGGTGCCCCACGGGTCGTCCTTAAAATCGCCGCTGAATTTTTCCATTATATAGGGCCCGTTCCATCCGGCGCCCATCCCTTTTGTCGAATCGTATGAATATGCAGGCAGACTGCCTATGGTCTTCAGCCGGTCGAGGCTGGCAGGCACGTTGCCTATGTCACCGATGAAACCGAAGGTAAATTCTTCCCCATGTTCAGTGGACGTTGCCTTGCCTATGATGGCCTCCTTCAGGACCTCAAGCTCGTCCCTGGCGGCCCTCTCCTTGCGGGCGGCAATCAGCTTGAACGTGAGCGGCGTCAGCACCCCCGCGAGCACGGCAACTATCCCTATGACTATCGCTATCTCTATAATACTAAAACCACTAGTTTTATTCATACGCGTCATAATCCTCTTTGTGCCCTTAGCTGCGCGCCAGACGTTTTCCTGTGCATCCGACGACGCTTCTGCAGGGGCAGGACTCGCCCCTGTCCGCTGACTTTCGTAGGGACAGGGTTTATCCCTGTCCGCAGACAACCATAAAGCCCGCTGGTAGCGGGTCTGCCCTCCAAACGGACTGGCGGACTTTCAGCCTCAGGCACGAGTTGTCCCTACATACTTAATATGGCCGTCCCTCAGAATGGCGTAAACCTGACAATAGACCCGTCACTCAACGTGATTGTCATAGGGACCCCGCTCATATTAACGGCGCTTCCGCCGCCACCCTGTAAATCCCTGAAGTTTAACATCTGAATCCGTATAGTTTGACCCCTTCCCAACTGGCCGATGGGTATAATGTCGCCAACGGTCGTCACGGGTGCCTGGACCCGTATCGGTATATTGTCCGATACACCGTCGCCTCCGGCCACCGTTATCGTGCTAAAGATTGCCCGGTCTTCGCTTCCCAGCTTATCTCCACTGCTATCATAAACCGTGGTCGACCCTATTATCAGTGTCTTGTAGTAGGCGGCTGGTGACGAACTAAATTTCGCCTCGTAGAAAGTTATGTTTATGTCAGAAGAAGAGAAATTTACAACGGAAAACACTACGTCGTTGTTGCTTCCGCCCGTTACGTCGCCGCTGCCCGTGGCAATAACGAGCTTTGGCTCTATGGTAACGCTTCGATCGCCATAGGGGACGTCATCAAAGGTGTAAAAGCCGAAACGGTCAGTTGTGGTAGGCTCGGAGGTAAGCACCCCGTTTGAGGGATAGTTTATGCTGACCGCAGCGCCGCCCACGCCGTCTCCCACCTCGTTCTTGATGATGCCGTAGACCTTTGACTTCAACTGGTTCTCGAAGAAATCTACGCTCAGGTCATCTGACGTATCCGCGATGCCGTCTCTGCCCTTGCTGGTAATCTTCCCGTCCACCGTTGCGCCGGTAGTGGAATCCGTAAAGGGCGTGGTGCTGTACACATAGTCGTTTCCAAAGGCATCCGTCTTAAGTGTCTCGAGATGTTCAACGATTTCAGGGGCTATATACGGCCCGTTCCAGCCCGCACAGGTCTTTTTTGTGGCGTTAAAGATGTGGCCTGGCTGCGAGCCTTTTTTGTATAGGTCTTCCAGGCTTGGGGGCAGGTTGCCCATATCACCCAGGTATCCGAACTTCGCCCTCGCCTCGTTGAGGACTATCAGCGCGTTCCCGGTAATGGCCACGCGGAGCTTCTCCAGCTCGTCCATTGCCTGCAGCTCGCGCCTCTTCTGCACCATTTTTATGCTGAGAGGTATCATCGTCCCCAGTAATACCCCGAATACTGCAAGTATTATTACAATATCAATAAGCGTGAACCCGTTTCTATAACGTCTCATCTACCGTTTCCTTTGCTTTACCTCATGCAATTTCTATTTACGGCATGGCAAACAGCGTCCTGGAACCGTTGCTAAAGGTTATATCAAACGTCACACCTGTCATGTCAGTAGCGTTTCCGCCACCACTCTCCGCATCGGTAAAGGTTTCCATGCTTATTGTTATTGTTCCCCCCTTACTGACCGCGCTAGCAATATTCAGGTCTTCCACATGCGTCATGGCTGACTGGACGCGGACAGGGAAGGCCTTACCCTCGGCGGCAGCGCCGCTGCCGGGGACGGTTATACCTACAAACGTCACCGTCTCACCGCTTGCAACCCTCGAACTTGCGCTGTTGTAGACCGTGGTCCCTCCAATCACCAACGTCTCGTAGTATGCGGTGGGCGTCACCGTAAAATCCGCCTTGAATGAGGTAATGGTTATGTCGCTGGCGGAGAAATTCGTTATCTTGAACGCAACGTCCTGGTCCGTCGACCCCGAAACGGTGGCGGTATCGGCGGCAAAGGCGAGACCCGGCTCAATGGTTATACTGCGGTTGCCGTAGGGGATGTCCGTGAACTCATAGTGGCCTGCCGAATCTGAGGTGATCGACGGCGGCTCATTGGTGGTCAGTATTCCGTCTGATGGATAGTTCATCTTTACGGTCACCGCGGGCACCCTCTTGCCCTGCTCGTCTACTATAACGCCCACTACCTTGGAGAAGGCCTCCGGCTTGTAGACATACGTGCTCAGGTCGTCACCCCCCCCGGTTACGCCGTCCGTGCCCTTGCTGACAATCTTTGCCGATACGGTCGCTCCTACAGTGGAATCGGTAAACTCTGTGTCGTCGTAGGTGTACTCATTCCCGTAGGCATCCAGCTTGAGGCTTGCCAGGTTCTCCACCAGAGAGGGGTCTATATAAGGCCCCTTCCAGCCAGCGCCGGTCTTTTTAGTCGTATCATAACTAAAGGCAGGCTGGGTGCCCTTCTGGTACAGGTCTTCTATCTTGGACGGCATGCTGCCCATATCGCCTATGTAACCAAAATCGGTCCTTACCTCCTTTGTCACTATCTCAGGGTCTCCCACTATCCCCTCCTTGAACTCCCTGAGCTCCACAACGGTACCAGTCTCCCTCTCTTTGTGGAGGGTCATCAACACAAGCGGAGTAATTGTCCCAGCGAGAACACCAATAATGGCCAGGACTATTATGAGCTCTATCAGCGTAAAACCGGATTTTGAGGTAATGTTACGTTTCATCTTAATTCTATATATATTAACTGCTTATCTATGCCTCACCTAAATTAATTTTAGAACAATTACGCTCAAATTTCAATTATTTCCCCGTTTGTCCCTGCGGGCGCACCTATACTACAAATTTTGTAGCAAGGCCACAAAATACGTAGGGTTTTAAAAGACACGGGGATACGCCTATTAGCAAGCACCCGCCGGGGTCTTTGGCCCCTCAATTCTGAATTCTATTGTAACTCCTGAAACAACAAATACTAAGGTGGTTTAATGGGTCTCTTGATTTATCCGTTCGTACCTCTTATTGTTACACCTGAATCTTTCAAGACACCCTTATCTAAAATATTGCAATACGGATGCCATAAGGTCAATGATTATCTTGATTTGATGGGGTCGGCAGTTTTTCATGCGCCTTTAACGGGAAGGTTCAAGGGAGTACGGTAGCCGATGACGTTAAGAATATGTCTTCGGCCACCTGCCGGCCGGCAACTACCTGGACGTTTACAAGCTTTGTGACGGTAGTGGCGTCGGTGGTGTTTGTTACACTTACGGGATGTATGCCATGGTGGGTGTTGAACTTGAAACCGTCCGAGTTGGTGCTGTCGGAAAGGGGTGTGGCGTTCTCAGTGCCGTTTGTGGCAAAGAAGACCTCCACGGTGGTACCCGCAGGATTTGGAACGTTGTTTACATAGATGGTAATCTGGAGGGTGCCGTTTAACTCTACGGCACCGCTGTCAGCGGACACAAACGGGTATATTATGTTGTCCGATGTAGTATGGAAGCTTCTATCGGGGCCTGCGCTGCGTACCTGTCCGGTCTTCACTACCCCAAAGTCATACGCACTGCCCCAGCCGTCCTCGAGGTCGCTGAACTGTTTATCGAGATACGGTCCCCTCCAACCATAACCCACGTTATTGGTGTAGAAGGCAAAGACGGACACACCGGCGGGTTTCGTAATCAGGTCGTCGAGGCTGCCTGGCAATGCGCCCACGTCTCCCGCATATCCAAAGGTCCCCCTATCCGGGTTACCGAAAACGGCCTTGAATATGGCCCGTGTCTCCTGCCTGGTGACCTGGTCCCGCTTCTGCCCCATTAACATAAAGCCCATCGGGACCATGGTTCCGGTAATAATGCCTACGATAGCCACTACGACAATTATCTCAATCAGGCTAAACCCTTTTTTAGACAAAGGATTTCGCAAAACACATGTCTCGCTCAGCTTCATGAGTTCACTATCCCACTTGTCTTCAAAAATATCTCAACATTTACCTGACGGCGCGCATCAACCGGGACGTTAACGTATTTGACCATGGTTATGGGACTGGTGTCGGTGGATACGTGGGTAACCCTTACGGCATGGATGCCCTGGGCAACGCTGAACTTAAAGCCGTCAGAAGGGGTATTGTCTAAAAGAGGCGTGGCGTTCTCAGCGCCGTTAGTGGCATAGAACACCTCCATTGTGGTCCCGACGGGATTTGGCATATCATTTACAAATACCGTAACCAGCAGGGTGCCATCGGTCTCCACGGCACCGCCAGAAGGGTCCACGAACGGGAAGACTATGTTATCGCCGGTGGCAGAAAAGGTCCCGTCCGGCCCGGCGCTGCGTATCTGCCCGGCGTTTATTGCCCCAAAATCATAGGCGTTGCCCCATCCGTCTTTAATATCGCTAAATTGCGCATCAATATAGGGACCTCTCCAGCCGTAACCCACGCCGTTGGTGTAGTAAGCAAAGACAGGCACACCATCAGGTCTGCCAATCAGGTCGTTAAGGTCATCCGGCAGTGCGCCTATATCGCCCAGATATCCAAAATTCCCCTTCTGCGGGTCACCAAATATGCCCCCGTATATGGCCCTTATCTCCTGCCTGGTGGCCTCCTCCCGCCTGGCCCCTATGTAGTAAAAACTGAGAGGGATCAGACTCCCTGCCAATACCCCTATGATGCCCAGTACCACGATTATTTCCACTAAGGTAAAGGCGGAGCGGCCTTGATTCTTACGGACGTTGCCGTTTTTTAATTTCCTTATGCCGAACATCTTCAATTAAACTCCTGTTCCCTCAAAACTAAGGGATTATATGCCCGCTCTGCGGGTGACGAAAAACTATATTGCTCTGTACCCCGCCTACGAGCTCCACCGTAAAGAGGTTTGTAGTAACACCCCCCGCGTCGTTCTCAAAGCTGTACTCTACGGCGTGCAGGCCGTGATGGGTGGTAAAGACGAACCCGACATCATCAAAGCCCGTCCCGGAGGCGCTCGTCTGAAAAGGTGTTGCCGCCTCGGCACCGTTAGACGCGTAGTATACCTTTATGGTCGACTCGCGCGGGTTGGGTATGCCGCCGCCCTGCAGGTCTGCGGCCACGCTCGTGTCGTCTACCTGCACGGTAACGAGAAGCGGGGCGTTCTTTTCGACTTTTTCACCCGCGGGCAGGTAGGGGAACACGATATCGTCCGATGTTCCGAAGGTGTCGTCACGACCTGCGCTCCTTATCTGCCCCTCCGGAAGGCCGTCTGCAGTGGAGTACTGGAAGGCGCTTCCCCAGCCGTCCTTCAGGGTCCCAAATTCCAGCTCAAGATACGGCCCCCTCCAGCCGTAGCCTATGTTATTTGTGTAAAAGGCAAAGGCAGAAAGGCCGGCCGGCCTGGACACCAGGTCGCTCAGTGCGCCAGGGAAACCACCTATATCCCCAAGAAAACCAGACTCCCCCAGCGCCGTGTCGCCTACTATCGCCTCATGGATGGCCGTCATCCGCTCCAGGGTAACCCCATCTCTCTTGGCCCCGAGAGACTGTAAGACCAGTGGAACGGAGCCCCCCAACAGGGCACCCATTATGGCCATCGCCACGACAGTCTCTATCAGGCTGAAACCCCTTCGTTTCAACATTCCTTTTTTCATTTCGCAAAACATTAGTCCGTCCGCCAAAGATTATTCAGGTATAGGAACTATGATCAATTTGAGAATGCCGCCCTGAGAGTTGAATACTCCCTGCTCGTTCTTTTTGCCCGCACCTTGACCCGCACGGGCAAGCTCATAAGCGTGAGGTCCGTGGTTCACGGTGCTGAAGGCATGTACGTCAAAGGTGTTCCCAGAGCCATCGGTGTAGCTTATAGAGCCCCCTCCTCCCTCAAGCAGTGAAGACATCTGTTCACCGTTTGTAGCTGAATAGAGGGTGCTGTCCGCCCAACCCGGCAGGCTGGGGAAATCGCCCGATTTTCTGGGACTTATATAGAGGGCCCCGCTCTCCCAGATATTTTCTGAAGTTATGTCGTCGTCCGTGCCGGCAGTATGGTCAGGCCCGTTGCTCTTTATCCGTGCCCGCCTCCAGTTTACCGTGGCAGTTGAGGGGTCGTTGTCATGGTCCACGGCCACCGTCTCAATCGTATAGACGTAATCGTTACCCCAGGCATCCTCGAGATAGGAATCTTGAAAAAACTCCGGTACGTAGACGCCGTTCCAGCCCATGCCGACGCTCATGAAATGCCTGACACCGCTGTCCTCGTTATGGAAGGCGGCCTGAGCGCCCTTTGTGTTTATCTCCGAGAGTGTGTTGGGCAGCCTTCCCATATCGCCTATATAGCCGAAGGTCCTGAGCCTGGGATTACCCTGTATCGCCCCCACAATAAGCTCTATTTCTTCCTTGGTTTCCAACTCCCTGTCTCTCCCGGCAGGCAGGAAGAAGGAGCGGTTGGCAATGGCAAAAGATATCCCCGCGGCCGCAAGTACCAGCACTGCTATAATCAACACATAGCCCTTTTCCGATCTCATAGGCCTACCCTTCAGCGGCAAGGCCTCGGGCTTATTGCTCCGGCCTCTTATCTGCTGAACGGCCTCCTCATGGTCCTTCACCGTGTCTCTCTATAATAATTATACCACACGCTGTGAGATTTGGCCTGCTGCCCGTAACCAGCTATATCTACACGACTTGCGGTGTCGTGACCTGTCTGTATACACCTGATAACGTATGAGGCTTAACAATGCCCTTCCAGCTCCTTGCATCTCGCAGAAAAGTGCAAGGTCACACCACAGGTAGCGCGCCCTGATGGACAAACCACAGGAGATTTTCAATCTATCCAGGCAGTGCAACCACGGGTGGTTAACATGCCCTCTCCGGGCCTCTCCCGCCAGGGCATTCTGCTTGACAGGATTATACGTTGATAGTATAAATGCTAAGCTTTACAGGCATTTGCAATAAACGTCCGATTATAGTGAAACAGGCGCCCGTAGCTCAATTGGACAGAGTAGTGGACTTCGAATCCAACGGTTGCAGGTTCGAGTCCTGCCGGGCGCGCTTATCTCTCAACAACTTATGACTGCCCGTCATTGCCTCTCCCCTGAAATTGTGCAGTAATTGTGAAGTACGCATATGTTTTTAATGCTCAACCTTAGTGTGCCCTAGTATCTTGTCTAGCTTCTGGACGGCCCTCTTCTTGTGCGACGGCCCAAGGTGGGCATATCGGAGGGTCATCTCCATTCGACTATGACCCAAGACCTCCTTTATGTCGGCCAAGTCAGCTCCTTCCATCCGCATCCATGAGCCAGCGGTGTTAGGTGCGTCTGAAGGTCTCTTTTGTACGCCACCACCGTATCTGGGGAATAATTCTTGACGTGTTCTCTCCCGTGTA
>JAZGAY010000101.1:0-5879 GCA_036475985.1 Candidatus Brocadiales bacterium | reverse complement strand
GGATATGTCGTATGCTCGGGCCAAAAATAATCCCTAATAGTAAAATACTGTGAACCTGATTTGGCATCCTTTAATCCTAGCTGGAGACTAAATCTTAGAACTATCTTCTCTGTTCTGGAACAATTTGTTATACAAATATTTTTTAAAATTACTAACCAGCCGTTTAAAGGTAATTGGTTAAACTCTTCTTTTGTCTTATAAATAGCGTCCTTCTCTATATTTACATTCGGATTTTGCACGCTAAGATTAAGTTCTTTAACGAATATTTTCTTAATCAAAAAGTTCTTGTATACATACACGATGCCGATAAATAGCCATATTAAAACTGTAAAATATATTAATGGGGTAACATACCAGGGAAATGGTAATGATTCACAAATATATTTCAGAATAAGTATCACGGTATAAAAAGTAACTAACCAAGATGCCCACGAGCTAATATAATCATATTTTTCCCGCAGCTGGTTGAGATAGGAGAGTATTGATTTGAGTGTTTCCATGCCCCAATTTTAGCTGGACATGTTCCTGCGTCAAGTATATAAGCGTGCAAGAATCAAGCTGCCGACAAGAAAGCAAAATAGGCCCATCAAATCAAAATCGTTAATTTCGCTCATTGAGAACCTCCCTTTCGTTTTTTAGCCTATTGCCTGATAACGTACCTTCATTAGAAGGTCATTTAGCCGATTCCTCCACAATAGCGATTTCCTTTTTTGTCAGGCCGTAGAGTTCATAGACCAGGTTGTCAATCTGCCTGTCTGTGGCGCCGATTTGTCGTTTCAGGACGGTCTTGTCGTGTTCCGTCTTCGTCTTTTGCAGTTTTTTGTTTAAATCCAGCATCCTCTCCGCCAGCCCCACAATCCGGTCATGCCGCGCCTTGTCCTTGGCATTAGAGAAATCAATTGTGTGGATGGGGAGTTGCACCAAGTACTGGTAAATGAAACGAAGATAGTTTCCTCGATACATTGACGAAATACTTTTATAAAAGAAGGTTATCAATGAAGAGTTAAGTATACCAAAGAGATATTTATCGGCAGTACAAATAATATAGGCCGTATTTACACAATAACATTTGCCTATCTCATCAAGAGCAAAATTGCCACGAATTGAAATGTCTGGAACAATTATTTTCGGCTTTTCAAATTCATCATAATAGTCACAAGCGCGTAATTCCCACCAATAATCCCCCTTATCACAGCGTCTTTGTGCAACTTCCTTGAATGGTAACAAATGACTGGCAATGGCCGAGTATGTACTTTGCAAACAATCCCATGCATTACCTGAGCCTTTTCTGTGTGAGTTTGTCCATCCTTTAGGTATCAAAATCAAATAATGGTCATTATTAAGCGGGTTATAGCGTTTGATTTCTCGCCCTACCAAGAAGGGTTTGATTAATTCTCTGCTTTTACTGTCTTTAGCAATTAGGCTGTTTCGTGTTTCTCGGTCGATAACAAATGCCTCGTTTAATCCTGTAAGCACACCTCGATAAATTTTACGGTTAACATATTCGGCTAGAGAAACACCTACAGCTTTCAATTTGGATAATAATTGCTGAGTGTGTCTATCAGTTAAAGACCAGCCTTTGTCATCCAACGTGGATCGCTTCACAGTGTAATGCTTCTCGCGAACATATTGTTTTAAGCTCTCGAACTCTAGCGTTTCAATCTGTGTAACATCAAAAAAAGAACGAGGCGAAGCATTGGCTATCCGTATGATGCAAGGATAAGTAGTCGCTTTCTGGAAAACGGGCAGGTCGCCAAAATCAATAATTTCTTCAATGCGTTGCTGTTTCATCCAAAACCGCAATGGTCCGCCATAGTTGGCCCGCATCCATTTGTTTGCTACAATGTAGCTAAAGAACCCGCCAGGTTTTAGCAGTGACACTCCACGTTCAATGAAGTAGGCATAAAGGTCTGCTGTGCCCTGATAAACCGTATATTTTTTCTGCAAGTAACCCTTAAATGTTCCCAACATTTCTTGCCGCACATACGGTGGATTACCAATGACGGCATCGAAGCCGCCGGACTTCATGATGTCGGGGAATTCGGTGTGCCAGTCGAAGGCGTTGATTCTGTAGCGTTCTTCTTCATCAAAAAGGTTTAGCTGCTCGTTATCGTAAAAGTCGGGGCCGATGAGGGAGTTGCCGCACTTTATGTTGTTTCCCAGGTCGGGAAGTGCTCGCTCGTGGAAGAATTTTAACTGTCTTGTCAGCGTCTCGCCGGACTCCCCCTCCAACACCTTGAGTAGTAGCGAGAGTTTTGTCACCTCCACGGCCTGGGGGTCGATATCGACCCCGTAGATGTTATTGAGCAGGATACGTTTACGCTCAGCAGTGGTTAGCCGCCACTCACCACCCGCAGCCTGATACAAGACCTTCCTATGCTTCTTCGGGTTGTCATCATCTGCGTATTTGTCGCGGTGCCAGTCGAGCAGGTACTGATACGCCCCTATCAGGAACGACCCTGAGCCACACGCGGGGTCCAGGATTCTCAACTTGCTCACACCGCCGCGCGGGCCGGGCTTCTTGCCTTCGAGCAGCTTGCCGACGGTGTTTTTGACGATGTAGTCCACGATATATGTGGGTGTGTAGTAAACGCCCCCGGCCTTCTTGACCTCAGGCTTATAATCGATAGCGGCACGGTGGCCGGAGGTAAGGCGAATGACCTTGCCTAAGAATTGTTCATAGACCTGGCCGAGTATATCGGCAGATAGTACTGAAAACTCGTAGGGGCTTTCAGGGTAGTAGAGGCCCTTGAAGATTTCCTTTAATACTCTGTCGTCTATCTTCAGGCCGAGGGTCAGTTCGTCAGGTGGAGTGGGACGGTCTTTTTCTCTGTTGAAGTGGAATATGCCGGAATTATACCGTGCATCTGCATCACGAAAGAGTTTGCATAACCGCCGGTAAACCTGCGTCCCATTCTGCAAGGCCATGAGGCGGCCATAGTCCTCAATCTTCCGGTCTTCACATATCCGCAAGAAAATAATCCGGTCGATAGTGCTCTGTACGGAGACGTTCAGTTCCCGCTGGGTGAGCCTTAAATTCCGCAGGGCTATATTGCGGGCGAGCATGTCGCGCCATGACTCGACCTCTTTGAGGAACGCCTCGTCCACGCTGGCCGTACCCCTTTTTGCCTTATGGGATTCGGCATATTTGTCGAAAGAACCCTTGAGTACGGCATCTTTGGAAAATACGGATGCAATCTCGTCCCAGCGGCCGGCGTATTCAGTATAGTTAATGAGATTTGTACGGGCTATCGATGCCTTATCGGTCTTGACGGGTTTTACGCAGCAGTCATAGACCGCAAACTCCTCGAAGTCGGTGAGTATGCTCAGGGGGAGTTTTGCGGACCATGCGTAGCGGCGGAGTTGAAAGGCCGGGTCGGTATCGTCCTTGATACTTATTGAGGGTTTCTTGGCCTCGAGGAAAAACTTGCGTGTGCCGCCGATTCGGAAACAGTAGTCCGGGGCCTTGACAAACCCGCCTATCTTGATTGCGTCTTCGTGTATGACGTCTTTATATGCCTCAGCCAGACCATCTTCGTTGTCCATGTCCCAGCCGAGCAGTTTAAACAGAGGGTCGATAAATTCTTTCCGGACCTGCGCTTCGTTATAATGTCCGGTTTTGTAGGCATCGACATTGCGCTCGAATTTTTCGACCAGGCTCAAGAGCTTACGCGGTGCAGCCATTTTCCCCCTCAAGTAGACGGTTCACGCTACGTAGGCATGTATGTTATTGATTTATATTCAGACTTGCAAGGTAAAGTTAGACAGGATTCCTACCCTGCGGTTGTCTTGGCTGAACTTGCTATGTCTTTAAGGGCGGTGAGTAATTGTACTATATCGTCGGCCGTGTTGAAATAGCCGGGGCTTATCCGCACGGCACCCTGTGGAAACGTCCCCATGGTCTTGTGCGTGAACGGGGCGCAGTGGAGCCCCGAGCGTGCGGCGATGCCGTAGGTCCCGTCCAGTATGCCCCCCGCAAGGGATGGTTCCAGGCCTTTTATGTTCAACGAGACGATGGGCATCCTGTTCTCAGTACCGGTTGGACCGTAGAGGGTGAACCTGTCGTCCCCCTGAATACCGTCAAGTATTTTTGTGAGAAGCTGGTGCCCGTGGCGCATAATCTCCTCGATTCCCGTTTCTCTGATAAACTCCACGCCGGCCTTGAGGCCCACTATCCCCAGGAAGTTCGGTGTGCCCGCTTCCAGCCCGAAGGGTAATCGCGGCGGATGTATGGGGGATTCGGAATCAACGCCCGTCCCACCCTCTCTCCAGGGAGAGATTTGTACCCCTTTCCCCACATACAGGCCGCCTGTGCCGGGCGGGCCGAAGAGGGCTTTATGGCCCGTAAAGGCCAGGAGGTCTATAAAATCGTCTTCCACATTGATGGGCCAGGCGCCCGCCGACTGGGCGGCGTCTACCATAAAGATTTTTTGTCTTTCCCTTGCCAGCCTGCCGATTTCACGAATCGGCTGTATGGTGCCGAGGACATTGGGCGCGTGGGTCATGACTATGAGACGTGTCTGCCCGGTTATAGCCTTTTTCACGTCACCGGGGTCAAGGAAGCCTTCCGGCGAGGTTTTTATGCGTGTGACTGAGATTCCGCCCCTTTTTTCCAGTCCGCAGACGGGCCTTGTGACCGAATTGTGCTCCAGGTTTGTGGTGATTACATGGTCGCCTTCCTTGAGAAGACCTTTCAGGGCCATATTTATGGCGTCAGTGGCGTTAAGGGTGAAGACAACCCTCTCCGGCTCGCTGGCGCCGAAGAGATCGGCCAGGGCCTTTCTCGCCCCCTCCACCTCGCGTTCGGCCTCCATGGAGAGCCTGTAACCCGCCCTGCCGGGGTTTGCGGCCCCCTGCCGGAAAAACCCGTCCATCGTCCGGTACACCTGCTCAGGTTTGGGGAGGCTTGTGGCTGCGTTATCCAGATATATCATGCCGATGTCCGTAAAGTAGCGGATAAAGTTCCTTTGTTACATACCGATGTATTTGGAGTAAAGGTCTCTTGCCAGCGAGGGGTCTTTTGTGCCCTGTATGATGGCCCTGCCGTCGGCGAATATGGCTATCTCCATCTCCATATCCTTGTTCCTCAATTTGAACCTGAGCAGGTGTGCATTGCGGGTGACCTCACTTAGCTCGCCGAGCCCGTTCAGGCGTGCTGCCAGTCCTTCCATATCTATCTCCGAGCCGTTTGGCGGGGCTATCTGTACGGCGTTAATGCCGCAGAGGGTAGTGGTAATCGTCCCCGTGCGGGCGTGAAGGTAGTCGAACCGGCCCAGCCCGCATGCGGGGCAGTCTTCTTGCCTTGCGTCTGAGACGTCGAGCCGCTGCAATGTCCACGTCCAGGTATCGATTTTAAGCAGGTCTCTCATCAGGGATTCTGTGCGTCCTGCAAGAATCTTTATGGCCTCGGAGGCCTGGACGGCGCCAATGAGCTGTGCGGTCGGGCCCAGGATGCCCGCAGTCTCGCAGGTGGGGACGGCGCCTGCGGGAGGGCTTTTGTCGAGCAGACACCTCAGGCAGGGGTTTTCCCCGGGTATTATGTTCATGAGCATCCCCTCGCTCCCGATGCATGCGGTGTAGACCCAGGGGGTGCGTGTCTTGACGGCGTAGTCGTTTATGAGGAACCTTGTTTCAAAGTTGTCGGTGCCGTCGATTATGACGTCGGCGCCTGCGGCCAGGGTCTCGATGTTGGACGGGTTCAGGTCTGCAACTATTCCCTCCACCTTTATGGAGGAGTTTATTCGGCTCAAAGTCTTTTCTGCGAGTGTTGCCTTAGGGAGACCTGTCTTGAGGTCATCTTCGTTGAACAGGGATTGTCTCTGCAGATTTGTTTCCTCAAGGAAATCCCGGTCAACGATCTTAAGCCGGCCGACCCCTGC
>JAZGAY010000100.1:0-6149 GCA_036475985.1 Candidatus Brocadiales bacterium | reverse complement strand
CCAGCTTTTCCTATTGACTTAGCAGGAAAAAATCGTTAATAGGGAAGTTTAAGTTGCGCGGGCCTTTTGTAAAATCTATGTAGTCAGACCGTAGTTTTTGCAATAAACTCTTCGCTGTTCCCCAGGCCCACTATTAAAAACCTGATGTGTCCCATGTGCCGGCAAAAAATTACGTGCTGACAGCCGGCCCTTGGTATCCTGTTTGACTTTTTTTGACAACTTTGATGATGAAAACTATCTTTATAACCGGGGGTACCGGGTTTTTGGGCAGCAGCCTTGTCAGAAGGCTGGCCAGGGAAGATAACCGGCTCATACTCCTGGTAAGGAACAAGGCCTTGCTCAAGCGTGGCGGTCTTGAAAGGTTGCTGTCCGAAGAAGACGGTAGCATGCCCGTGCACTCCGACAAGATTGAACTCATTGAGGGCGACATCGCCCGCACCCATCTCGGCCTCAACGCCAAGGAATATTCAACGCTTGCCGATGAGGTAGACACGGTATTCCACTGCGCGGCACTCACCGGCTTTAACGACAGAGAGGCGTTGCTGCGCACAAATTTTGAGGGCACCAGGCATGTCCTGGACTTCGCCACGGCGCTAAGGCTAAAACGCTACCACCATATCAGCAGTGCATACGTGACCAAGAAAAAGAGGAGCCCCTACTGCATCGACGCAGGAAACGTAACCGGACTCAACAACGCCTACGAGGAGACAAAGCTCGTCGGTGAGGTATTGGTAAGGAAATACGTCTCCTCGTTTCAACTGCCGGCTACCGTTTACCGGCCTTCGATAATAGTAGGAAATTCAGCGACCGGATATACGAAGTGCTACAAGGGTATGTACTCCTTTGCGAAGGCGCTGTACCTGGTATCAAGGACGTCTAAATACGCGCGCAATGAACCCTTCAGGATATTCGGTGACGGAGAGGCCGCCGCAGACCTGGTTCCCATCGATTACGTGGCGGACGGCATCATGGCGCTCTGTAACGACAAGAGAAGCGTCAACAAGACCTTCAACATAACGAACCCCTGTCCGCCTACACTGCACCAACTTAAAGAAATGATGGCCTGCACCCTGGGCATGAAGAACCCGGCGATAGTGCCGCTTACCGACCACGTTCAGCCCGGTAATTCACTGGAAAAGTTCTATCTGTCGTATACAAGACCATATCTATCTTATGTTCACAACAGGTACATATTTGATTCCAGCAGTACCCACAAGCTCCTTACGGGGACCGGCATTACCTGTCCCATTATAAGCCAGGAACTCACGTCGCTTCTAATACACTTCGCCATGAGAAACAACTGGGGCGATAAGGTAGAAAAAAAACGGGCCGGTAAGGCGTTTGCCATAGAATAATAACGTAATAGGGTAATAGAACACTGGAAGGTGGAGCCTGATATTATGTCGTTTGTAGAGGCCCTCAGCAATGGCATACTTATCGGTGTCTTCACCACGGGGGCCGGGCTAGCCTCGGCCCCCTTTTTACTTATGCCTCCACATGGAGAGGCAACCCTGCGGCGGCCATCGAAAGACCCTCATAACCCAAGGAACCCGTAATAAACCCCGGCACAGGCCGCTTTTATTTGGGTATCGAGCAGGAACTCTGCCGGAATGTCCTCCACTTCCTCCAGCGGTATTTGTGCGGCCACAAAAAAGAAGAGGCGCCACAACCTCCAGGGTTGCCGCGCCTCCGTCAACGAGATCTTCACACGGGGGTGTTTGAGCCGTGCGAATTCTCTCTTATACGTCCGGGGTAATGCTACACAACACTTATTCTATCGGTGCTATTTCTTCTACGCCCTCCACCCTGGTCTGTTCTGTTTGGGGTGGTGGTGCACTGAATTGCTGCACATACATAACGGCCGCCTGCACCCTGTCCTCTCCCAGGACACTGCCGAAGGGCGGGCAGCGTATGATACCATCTTTGCCGGTAAAACCGTCCATAATGGTTCTGGTCAGTATCTCCCCGCCGCCAAAAATCTCTTCTGAAAGGTCTACCGGCCTCGGCTTCAGGTTGAAGGAGTTAAAGCCGTCACCCCTTCCCGTCTCTCCGTGACAGACCTTGCAGTACTTATCGTAAAACCCCTTACCCGCCAGGTCGGTGTTGTCGAGCCCGTCACTTATGTCCAGAAGTGCGCCTAACAAGGGGTCATGTTTTTTCTCGGGGAGGGCGGCCCTCTTTATGGACTCTGGAGAAAAGACCTTAAAACTCCATAGAGAGGCGGCCACACAGACAACAAACAGTATGGACAACCCCGCAATAAGCGGTATCCTTGGCAGTCTATCGCTATCATTATTGTTTCTTGACATACCGAACGTCTCTCCTGGGTCTTAACCCTCTTCCCAAAAACCCTCAACCACCCGGTTGAATGCCTGCCCCCAGGCTACTGACTTGTTCCGCCTTCGCCTCTTTTTCTTCCGGCGCTACCGGCGCTACCGGCGCTTCCGGCGCCTTTTTCTCTTCCGTTTGCTCCTTCACTTCTGCCTTTTCCTTTACTCCCGTCTCCACCTTCACTCCTGCCTGCGCCTTTACCTCTACCTCTTCCTTCGCTTCTTCTTCCTTTTTCTTCTTTTTCCAGGTCATCAGGTAAGCGGCCATGGCGGTGGAGTCGTCCTCGGTAAATCCGTAATCCGGCTGGATGGCCCACGGCTGGTAGTGATTCGGGTCTTTTGTGTAGGCGTAAATCCATCCGGGTGTCAGTCTGTCCCCCACTTCGGTCATGGGCGGACCGACATACCCGCCGCCCTCGCCCAGGATGTGGCATGACCTGCACCCCTTTTCCTTAAAGAGCTCCTTGCCCTTCTCGACCTGTTCTTCCGTAAAAGATTCTTCGTCCATGTCGGGTATAGTGTTATTAATCATGACCGTCTTCAGGAAGCTGGCAAGATAATCTGCGGTCTCCGGCTCCATTCTGAGGTTTATCATCCTCTCTCTAAGTATAGGTCTGAGTGTGTAGGGGAGGTCAAAGTACGCCCGCAGCCACGGTTTCTGGACCTCTGAGCCTTCACTGTCAAGGGGATGGCCGGACACCCATCCACCCTCACCGTAAATTACGTGGCAACTGCGGCAGCGGAACCTGTCGACTATCCGGTTCATTCTGCCGGGCAGTTCCGGATATGCTTTGGACTTGGCAGGGACTATGTAATTATGAGGTATCTTCTCCTCCGTATAGCTCAGGAGTGCGATGGTTATTGCGCCCACCTCCCCGGGTTTCAGCTGGAAGTTCGGCATCTTCGCCTTAGGGTCCATGGTCGCAGGGCCTTCCACCTTCACATACAGCCAGTCACCGAGGTACTTCTCGATACCCTCGACCTCACCCCAATTCAATAAATATTCAGAACGCGACCCTACCCCTTCAAGCGGCGGGGCTATTTTTTCTGTCTTGAAACCGGCCTTATCGTGACAGCCCGTGCAACCGCGCTCCGAAAAGAGCTTCTTCCCCCTGGCAATCCTATCCTCCTTTTTCGCCTCGGCCTTAAGGACCTCTTCAAACCCTTCGGGGAGTTCCGGGGGGTCCTCTCCGAACTCCTCCCAGAAGTACGACACTATGTTCATGCATTGCTGGTCGTTGAAGTTGAACTGGGGCATCTTCGTCTTCGGCTGGAAGTGATGGTTATTCTTGATCCAGTTGTACATCCAGCCCTTATTCACCTTGGTGGTAATGAGAGAGAGTTCGGGGCCCAGATACCCGCCCTTGCCCTCTATCGTGTGACACGTAACGCAACGCGATTCTCTAAAGAGAAGACCGCCGGCATCCGGGTCGTCATCCAGAGGCGCCGGCTCAAGGGGTTTCTCGTCGGTCTCCATGAGGAAGGTCGCAAGGTCGACAATCTCCTCCTTGGAAATGTTGAATCGAGGCATCCTGTGCCTTACCAACTTCTTCGAATCTTCATACTCACGCGGGTCGTGAAGCCAGTTCAGAAGCCACGGCATGTTTACCTTAACGCCCAACCCATCCAATCTGGGGGCCACCTTCGGCTCGTCCTTGAATAGTGGCACCTCATGACACCCGTAACAGCCTGCCAGTTCAATGAGGTGCCGCCCCTGGGTGAGCATGGGTGCAAACGGCACCTCTCTGTCCAGGTGGCACTTTCCGCAGGACGACTCAATAAAATACTCGGTAAGTACCGCAGCCTCCCAGGGCCTGTCAAACCCCTTGATAGGCTCATGGGCGGCCTGCATATAGTCGGTAGAAAGCCCCTGACCCTCGTGGCAGATGGTGCAGCCGTATTCGTCAATATCATGCCATTTCAGATACTCCCCCGGATGGCCGCCGGCAGGATGTTCCTCTCCTATAACATTCTTGTCATCTATGGCTATGTGGCAGGTGGTGCAGCGGTCTATCTTATCCAGGGCGTGTATCTCTAACTGCTGTATCTTTTTTGGCCTGGTTTTGATCTGGGCAAGGACCATATTCATCCTTTCCATGGTGCTCTTAAGCTTTTTCTTCCGTAAGTCATCCATTGTATTATGGAGTTCGGAGTCAATGGCGTCAATCCTGTCGTTTAAGGCCTTGACCTGTATGCGCTGGACGATTACCTGGTGGTTCTTCCAATCCCTTACATATTCATCAAGACAAAGCCAGATAAAGGACAGGAACAACGCAGTCCCCAGGGATGCGAACCATATATAGTGTGCCAGACCGATAGCGGCCTTACGTTTTCCCATACCACAATGCCCTTATGCTAAAAAATTTTTGCTCTTCCTGGAACATACCCCACCGGCGGAAATCCTTGCGGCAGGCACCTCAGATGTTGAACCACGGGGTCTTTATTATATATTTGACGTCGAATAAGAACCTGAGCGGCACCTTTATAAAAAACCCAAACATGGTTGCCACGAGAAACGCCGTAATAAAATAGCGGGTCGGGCCGAGGGAAGTATAAAATTTCCGTAAAAAGATAATCGGCAGACCCATAACCAGGACAAAATAGCCCAGTACTAAAGGCACACCCAGTTTGAGTGGGACTACATAATTTCCCGCTGAGAGCACGGGCTTGTGTATCTCCCATGACTCCCAGGGCATGTACACCAGCCAGGCGGGGCCGCGGAAATAGTACCCGAAGATTATGAGCGCGAACCACGCAAACAGCCCTATAGTGAACATGGTAAATGCAAACGGCCTTTCCCTGATCGTGTACTTCCCTACCCCCCTGGGGTTCCTGTCAATATAGGGTATAACCGACAGCCCGACAATTATTAACGTGGGGGCCATGACCCCTGCAATCCACGGGTCATAGTACACCAGCATCTCTTGAAGACCCACGAAATACCACGGCGCCTTGGCCGGGTTGGGTGTTTTACTGGGGGTGGCTATCTCTTCAAGGGGCGCCGGGATCAAGATTGAAACGGCCACCAACAGCAACGTAAACAGCATCAATGCGATTAATTCCTTGAAGACCAGATGGGGAAAAGTGAGGAGTTCGTCGGGCTCTTCCGGCTCTACCGGCTCGGCCGTGCGTCGGGGACCGGTGTGCGGCAGCTTTGTCTTTGCGCCCTTATCTTTCACTTCTTTGCCCACGTTCTGCACAATATCTAACCCCTGAATAATACGCTTTTATAAGGGTCCGGAGATTCCTCCGTCCTTTCTGATCCTCCAGAAGTGCACTCCCATAAGCCCGGCTGCGGCCAGCGGCAGGGCTATACAATGCAGCACATAAAACCTCAGGAGCGTATTCTGGGTGATGTCAACACTGCCGCGCAGATAAAAGGCCACGTCACTCGTCTCGGGCAGGATGGCAAACGGACCCTCCGCACCCAGTATGGGCGTCGCCTTGCCCATATTGGTCCCCACCGTAACCGCCCACAGGGCCAACTGGTCCCATGGCAACAGGTAACCCGTAAAGCTCAAAAGAAGCGTCAGCACAAGGAGCTGTACGCCTATCAACCAGTTGAACTCCCTGGGTGACTTATATGAACCGGTATAAAAGACCCTGCTCATGTGGAAGATGACGGAAATTACCATGGCATGGCCCGCCCAGCGGTGCATGTTCCTGAGAAACAGTCCAAAGGTGACCGTAAATTCAAGGTCCTTAATGTCCTGGTAGGCATACTCAACCGTTGGCCTGTAGTAGAACATTAAGATGACACCTGTTATGGTCTCAATGAAAAAGAGAAAAAAGGTCAGACCTCCCAGGCAAAAGGTGTAC
>JAZGAY010000010.1:0-13431 GCA_036475985.1 Candidatus Brocadiales bacterium | reverse complement strand
GCCGCGCCCTCTCCGGAGAGTTCAGACGCCGAAAGCCTGAGACGGTGCTGCTCAAGCTACACATAATGGGTTAATGATGAAGATATGGAGGTGATAGAGAAATGCCTGATGCGATACTAGATATTAGACTCGACGTAAGGGCCTCTGTGGAGACCTCGACGTTCACCACGGAGGTAAACCGCAGGGACAGCCTCCAGTTTATAACAACAGAGTTCCACATCATACCCTCTTCATCCCCCTACAGGGTGCGGCTCGACGAGGTACCCGACAGTGAATCGGGCGTCAGCGTCTCAGGCTATAGCCAGGTGACGTCGCTCCCCGCGCAGTCGGGCGAGTTCTACGTGGACTGGGTGATGGGATACGTTTACTTCCACAGCGCGGACGCAGGCCAGGTGGTAAACCCCCAGTATTTCGGCAGGGGGTCGCTGATTGACGCCGCAGATATTAATAAGATTACACAGGAACTCTCCTATGCGAGGGACGTCACATACCGGTTGAGGGCGTCGGCACAGGACGTGCCGGGCACTTCCATAAGCATCAGCGCGGGTTCCTTTATGATAGGTTACACCGGGGTTACGTTTCTGGGCAACAACAATATCAGGCTCGGCACGGGGGGCGAGTTCGAGCTCTCTGCCATGACGGCAGGACACTACAACAAGGTTCTCTTTACCGTGGACTCATCCGCCAGACTCAAAAAATATGAAGGCACCTCCGCCTCCACGGTGGATGCAGCGCAGCCACCTGCTTTTCCCGGCGGTGAGATGCCGGTGTGCATCCTTACCGTCCAGGACAACGGCGCCGCCGCCGCAGGGACCATAAACAACATCACCGCCGCTGACGTAAAGGACACAAGGATATTTCTCCAGGCGCCGAACGTGGAGCACAGGTATCTGACCATGTACCATGCGGGATTCCCCGCGCAGGGCGAGATATTCTTTGACGGCTTTTCATTTGGTGAAGACGTTACCATAGACAAGATTACCGTCCATGCCAGGAGCGCGCCCAGGGGGAGTGATGTGCAGATTGATCTCATGAAAAACGGCTCCGCCCAGGGCCGGGTTGCCACGCTCGCGCAGGATATCCTCTCGCAGACGACCGCCACCCAGTCCATAGCCTACGCCGCCGGCGACACCCTCGGCCTCAAGATTACCGCAGCCGATTCCCAGGAACGGGCCGAAGGGCTCAGTGTCATAGTACATTACTTTATCAGTTAAAAGCGGCGGAAATACGTGCGTCTCAGGACGCTTGGTAGTGTCCTAATTTGAGCTTAAGGCGAAATGAAGCTAATATAACTTAAAATATCTTTAGTTCTTCAGTTGATTTTATTGTGTTCTGTGGTATACTTAACATTGAAATAGGTGGGGTTTAAATAGGGAGGAGACCCAACATGACTACTTTTACTCTTAAACTCAGTCCGTCAGCGGTGAAGGTTTTAGACGAACTTGCTGTAAAAATGGGAAAGACAAAGGCAGAAGTACTTCGGGCTTCTATTGCCACTTTGGATGTCTTGCAGGAAGCAAAAGAACAACATAAAAAGTTCGGAATAACTGGCAAAGACGGCACACTTGAAAAAGAGTTGATTCTTACTTGAAATGGCACGTAAGAAGAAAGGCACAACAGGGGCGGCAACACAGTTAGAAACTATAGAAATTTCAAAAAAGGAGGAATCCCTAGGACTTGAGGCTAGCGATGTAAAGCTTGCGTCTAGAGAAAAGCTACAGATGGGACTAGCATGGGGTATGCTTGTCCTATTTGGCATCACTATATGCGCCACTATTTCTATGATTATTTTAAATGGCCTCCATATTACACAAATCTCCAATGACATTGTAATTGCGCTAGTCGGAGCAACTATTGCTGAGACAGGTGGCATGCTGATATTAATAATTCAATCCGTGTTCGGAGAACGGAACACAAGGCAAGAATAATAGCATTTACCGTACAACTCAGGATAAACCTAGAGAGTGCCCCCTAATTTGCTCTACAAGACAGTAATTCCTCCCACGTCCACACATAGTTTGTAATTCCTGCATTCACTACAGAGGTGATTAGTCAATTTTCCAAATTAGGACACTACTGGACGCCTCCTCCCAGAGGTCTTCAAGCCCTGACCAGGTTGCCAAAATAGACTATATGTAGCATGGAAGCGGTGTGTATATACAAGGACTGGTGCTTTTCTTCGGTTTTTTCTGTCTATACCCATGTAATAAGATATAATATTGGTAGAGGGCAAGGTTTGCCTCTTGCGGTTTTTTAGCAGTAAAGGATTTTTGACATGCAGCTGATAATACTGGCAGCATTAATCGCGATTAATACAGCGCTCTACGAGCTTCCGCCCGCGGTGTATACCAGCGGTGTGGAAGGCGCAAAACAGGCGGCCCTCGAAGCGGAGGAATATCTCGTCCGTGTACGTGGCCACGTGGAAGCCGCCCATGTAAGGGGCGAAATGTCCCCAGACGTGTGGGAGGACTACGAGTCCCTGGATGAAGCCGCCGGACACTACCAGCACCTACTTGTAATGTCCGTGCTCTTCTATGAAGAGGCGCCCGTAGAGGACCCTTACGGCCAGATGGTGACGAGGGCCTCGCAGGAGCTGATATCAAGGATTATGTTGATACAGAGCCTGCTGATGGGGGCGGGTATAGAGACACCTGAGACTCCCGAGGGACTGTTTGTGAGGGCCGATTCGCTCATGGGCAGGTACGATGGTTAATGGATTCCTGACACTGATTCTGGTTCTGATATGCCTGACTTTTCCCGCTTCGGGCGCGGTAGCCAGCGAGCTCGAAGATACCAAGGCACTCACCATGGAAGTCGAGGAGCACCTTGACAACGTCCATGATAGAGTGGTGTCTGCCCTTGAGAAGGGCGAGCTCTGCACTGAGGCGTGGAAGGCATACAGTGTCATAAGCTGGCACGGCAAGGAGGTGCTGCGCATCATGACCATGGCCGTCCTGTTTTATGATGAGGCGCCAAACGAGACCCACCGGGGGATTATTGCAGAGACCGGCATGTCCATGATGGACATCCTGGTGGCGCTAGACGATTTCTGCACCAGGGCCGGGATAGAGGTGGAACCCCCATCGCCCGGAGGCCGGACGGCCTGTTACAATCACGGTGCGGCTGCCGCACCCTCATAATCTTTCCTCAAATCCCGTTTCCCTATCTGTTGATATCACCATAACATAGGAAAATTCTAACATTTTTTATTTGACGGAATAGTTTTTAGTGGTACACTATGAGTAAATATTCACTCACACTATATTAGTGCCTGTGATTGGATACTCGAAAAGTAGCGTTCTAAATATACAATGTATGTTTTTCCCCCGGGACCCCCGAGGCAGCCCCTTTTATTAGGGGTAACCTCTTTCTACCCGGCAAATGCCTTTTTGCGGACAATAAAGAGAAGCCGCCCGCGGGAGGGTATAAATGCTTTGGTATGGGCTGGACCTGAAAACAGGTCTCCTTCGCCCCGTCCATACCATTTAAGAAAGAGTTGCCTCGGCGGGTTCCTTTTTTGTTGTATTGCAAGCACTACAGCGGTTATGATAATGCCGTGCTTCATAAGCCCTGCCCGCATCAAGCTTTGGCTGGCGTCAAAGCTCTTTCGCTTTATCTGCGCATTGCAATACCCTCTGATCCAGGGCCGTGAGCAGTCTTTTTCCGTGTAGGCAGGCAGTCGGGTATGCAGATGGCGATTTTTCCGTAGTATCGTAAGCCTTTGTCCGATAGGAGGACATTGTGTCCACAGAAGGCGTCTCTATAGACAAGCACAGCAAAGAAAAAGTCGTTGATACCAAAAGGCCGGTAATCATAGAGGCGGCGATACGGCTTTTTTCAGAGAAGGGCATAAAGGCGACCACGGTGAAGGAGATTGCCAGAGAGGCGGACGTAGCGGAGGGCACACTGTACTGTCACTGGAAGAGTAAAGACGAGCTGGCGGAAGAGATTTTTTCTGAAAACATGAAGCGCTTCAAGGAGGACCTTGAGAAGGAACTCCACGGCGTGGTAGGCACGAAGAACAGGCTGAGGAAGGCCATAGTTGCCTTTTACGCCTTTGCCGATAGAGAGCCCCTGTTGTACAAGTTTCTTATACTGTCGTCTCACTATGAGCTGAGAGAGCTGTTGCCAAAGACGCCTAAACCTCTGGAGGTTATCGGTGGAATTGTAGCCGAAGGCATCGTGGCAGGCGATTTGAAGCCCATAGAACTGCCCTTTGCGGGCGCGATTATTGTAGGCACGATAACGAAGCTTTCCGACTTTAACCGCATGGGCGTTATAGCAAAGGACCTGGACGAATATATCGATCCGGTCACGGATATCCTGTGGGACGCCTTGAAGGTAAAGTAATTTGTGTGAACAGGAGACGCTTCTCTGAAGCGGCTCATCTGCGTTGTTTTAGCGACACTTCGGGTTAAACACCTCACCGCCACGGGGCTAGGGCTCCTTTACCCAGACCTTGGTGTTCAGCCAGTTGCTGCCACCCACTGTTTCTCCTGCAGAGTCGACTAGTTGTATACGGTACATTCCGTGCAGGCCGTTTGCCTTCCTCTTTACCCCCTGCCACTGGGCCCACGCCTTGTCTATCATGCTCATCTTTTTTAGGTACGTCAGGCCGGCCCACCTATTATTTACGGTGATGACGGCCTTATTGGCATTGCCCTCTGCGGCAGTAACCTCGGAAACGTATGCCATCATCCCTATGTTTCCCAACACCCGGTAGAAGGCAGCAATGTCGGCCTTCTGGTCCGGAGGCATTTGCACTTTGGGTCTGCCCGGCTCGGCCTTTTTCCCGGGAACCCTTGCCGATGATACCAGCGCCTTCGCCTTCTCGATCAGGCCTGTGCGGTCTTCGGTCCTTGCTGTCTCCCATGGTATGGCTGGCGGGGCTTCTGTTTCTTTCCTCTTTTTTAGAGCGTCCTCTCTTACCTGTTCGGTGGCCTTTTCAAGCATCGCTGTTATGGCCTGATAGGCGGGTGGTTCTGAGGTTGACAGCAGGTCCTCTCCCAGGCGCACTCCCCTGGCCCGTTGTGCCTTCTTTTCGATTCTGAGGGCCCAGTCAAGGTAATAGGCGGCCTGCTCATAGTCTTCCAGCTGGTAGTTGATAAGTCCCGCGTTCAGGTTCGCTATGGGGTCAAATGGGTCGAGTTCCAGCGCCTTGTTTGCAGACCCCAGGGCCTTTTCGTAATCGCCGGCCTCGAGGTACATCTGGGTCAGGCCGTTATAGTCACGGGCTGTATGGAGTCCGGCACGTCTGAAGTCGTCTCTCTCGAGCGGTCTGTCCATCTGTTCCAGCGCGCTTTTGTAAAGTTGTACCGTCTCGGGGTCCTGTGCAGAGGCGATTACAGTCGACAATAGAATGGCAGTGGTGATGAGCAGAATGGAAGAAATGCGTTTCATACCAGGACCTGCGGGCAGAAGGGTTTTTTGAACATTAAAACGTGCAAAGAGTCTCTGCAAGGAAGTCAAACCGGTTACGTCATGGCCACCTGTGACCTGGATTTCACCCCTGTATACACGCCGGAATCATGCAAAATCTTGAGGTCGTTTATCACGCTCTTGAAGACCACTCGCCAGTCAATGTTGATCCTGTAGGCAAACATGGCCGTCTTTGAATTGCTGGTCTCAGCCAGGGTCTTGTCGAAGCGTTTTCTCAGGGCCTCTCTGGAGTAAAGGTTTTCATAGACGTACTCCATGCCCTCTATAAAGTCTTCGAGGGGCATGTCCTTCAGGGCGAACACCAGGTGGTTGGAGTTGTAATAATACCAGTCCTCAGGGAAGTTGTTGCGGAAGATGCGGCCTTCATCGGTCAACCGGCGGAAGCTTGCTGTCATGGGCATGGGCGTATAAAGCCCAAACGTCAGGATGTCCATCCCCGTCTCAAGGGCGAAGTCGGTCATGCGTTTAAAGTTGCCCTTCTTATCACCGTCAGCTCCAAAGATTACCGAGCCCCAGCAGATGATGCCGTGACGGTGCAGGTTCTCGATGCCCTTCCGGTAGCTGTCCACGCCCATGCGTATGTTTACGCGCTTGTTCATGTTCTTGAGTACCTCTTCGTCGAGGGACTCTATGCCGATGAGGACGCCCAGGCAGCCGCTTGAGGCCATGTACTTCAGGCACTCCTCGTCAGAGGTGGTGTTAAGGGCGGTGAAGCCAAACCAGTCCTTAATGATGTTCCTCTCGGTCATGCCCTTAAAGAGCGCGCGTGCCCTCTCGTTTGAGACCTTGCTGTGACCGTAGAAATTGTCTTCGGCAAACATGAGGCCCTTATAGTCGGTGGCGGCCATCTCCGCCAGGACGTCCTCCACCGGGCGCTCTCTGTATTTCCTGCCCTGGAAGACGGGCACGGCGCAGAAGTCGCACAGGTTGGGGCAGCCGCGCGTGGTTATTATGGAAGAATATCTATACCCGTATTTTTTCTTGAGGAGTTCTCTGTCCGGGTGGACGTTCTTTAGTTTATTCAGCGGGGTGAGACCGCCGTGATACTGGTTCTTGAGCTGTCCTCTCTCTACGTCGCGGATTACGTCCGCCCACACGCCTTCCGCCTCGCCCACTATTGCGGCGTCCGCCTGGCCCGCTACCTCGTCGGGCAGGGTCGATGAGTGAGGGCCGCCGATAACGGCCGGGATGTTGTGTTTCTTGCAGGCGCGGGCGATGACATAGGCCCTCGGGGCCTGATACGACACGGCGGTTATACCGACCAGCTTCACGCCAGTGGTGTCGAACTTCAAATTGCCCTTCTCGTCAAGGGCCGTTTCGATGCACTCGTCGATTATGTCCACCTCCCAGTCCTTCGGCGTGAGCGCAGCAATATAGCCCAGGTTCAACGGCATCTGTACCAGTACGGAGATATTCTCCTCGCCAAAATGGTCCTGCGGATGCGGGTTTATAAGGACAAGCTTCTTCATAGTGCTCCTCAAAGAGTTTCTTGCATCATGGACATAAGTACATCCATGATTTTCTAAATTATATTGTGTGCGCCTGGGGCTTTCAAGTGAATTTATTTGTGTTGTCCGGCGCTTATCAGACGCGCTTTCATCGTTAATATGGACGAGTTTGTAGTGGTCGAGCCGTGCCTGAGGCAGGTCTCACCTTCATTTCGACTTGCTCGACATAACAACGATGAATCCTCGCAGAGCAAGCTCTGCCACTACATTCCCCCTCCCTTGAGGGGAGGGGGCAGGGGGAGGGTGTCATAGTCCGCTATGTATGTAGGGACTGTCTGGGAAACAGGGGATTGTGTTCGGAATGGAAATAGTTTAAAATCACTAATGAAACAAAAAATTGTCTTAGTGAACAGGGAGGTGAACAGGGTAAATGGCGTTAATCAACAAGGACATGATAATCAACGACGTGACCAGAAAATACCCGCAGACACTCAGGGTGTTTGCGCAGTTTAAGGTGGATTCCTGCTGCGGAGGGGCGTGTTCGATAGAGACTACTGCCACGGCGGACGGTGTGGACGTGGACAAGCTGGTAGAGGAACTGGACAAGGTTGCAGCCGCAACGGTTTAGGGCGTCGCAGTCGCGACTTCTTAGTGCGCCGCCGCGACTTCTTAGTGTGTCGCCGCCGCAACAGTCTAGAGTTGCAGCCGCAACTGCTAAGGAACCTGTCTTTCTGCTACGTCGATATTTGTGCATGATAGTGGGTTAAAGTAAAACCCATTTTGCGGCAATTTTGGGGGCCATATTCTCTCACCTTTCCTTGGAGGCGCTATTTATATATGCTCGCCAAGGCCTATAGCGCCGCTGTCTACGGTATAGATGCCTATGTGCTTGAGATAGAGGTGTGCGTGAGCCGGGGGTCGCTTCCCATCACCGTAATAGTGGGGCTTCCCGACCAGGCGGTTAAAGAGAGCCGTGACCGCGTGAGGTCGGCGCTTTCCAACAGCGGCTACCGCTTCCCGTTCGACCACGTGACCATCAATCTCGCCCCCGCCAGCCGGAAAAAAGAAGGCCCGGCGTTTGAACTCCCCATTGCAATCGGCGTCCTTGTGGCCAGCAAACAGATTGAGGCGCCTGAACTTAAAAAATATCTGATAGTGGGCGAGCTGGCGCTCGACGGACGCGTCAGGGCCGTGAACGGGTCGCTGTCTATGGCGATGCAGGCCAAGGAGGAGGGCTACGGCGGCATCATTCTTCCATCCGTAAACGCCCAGGAGGCGGCGGTGATAGAGGGGCTTGAGGTGATACCCGTGGCCTCTCTTACCGATACGGTGGGGTTCCTGAGCGGTCAGCTCGACATAAAACCGCTGAAACTCAGCCTGGAAGAGATCTTTGAGAAATCGTGCTCTTATGACGTGGACTTCATCGATGTAAGGGGCCAGGAACACGCCAAGCGGGCGGTGCTGGTGGCGGCGGCAGGGAGCCATAACGTGCTCATGATAGGCCCGCCGGGCGGCGGCAAGACCATGCTCGCACAGCGGCTGCCCACCATACTCCCGAAGCTCCTGCAGCAGGAGTCGATTGAGACCACCAGGGTCTACAGCATCTGCGGTCTAATCGACCACGGACATTCCCTGGTGGCGACCAGACCCTTTCGCACACCACACCATACTATAAGCGAGGCGGGGATGGTGGGTGGCGGTACGTTTCCCCGGCCCGGTGAGCTGAGCCTCTCGAACCACGGTGTGCTCTTTCTGGACGAACTTCCGGAGTTTGACCGTAACACACTGGAGGCCTTGAGACAACCGCTTGAGGCGGGGAAGATAACCATATCAAGGGCCGCAAACACGGTGACGTATCCGGCCAACGTCATGCTGGTCGGGGCCATGAACCCCTGCCCGTGCGGCAACTACGGCCATACCAAGAAGGAATGCCGCTGCACCCCTCACCAGATACAGAAATACGTCTCAAAGGTGTCCGGCCCCCTGTTGGACCGGATAGACATACAGGTGGAGGTGCCCGCACTTGAGAGCAAGGACCTTAAGGGAGGAAATACGGGAGAGACCTCTGAGACGTTACGCAACAGGGTAAAACGGGCAAGGGAGATACAGCATAACAGGCTCGAAGGTACCGGATTTACCACCAACGCCCAGATGTCCAACAAATTGATGAAGGAACACTGCGTGCTGGAGGGTGAGGCGGAGACACTTCTCCATCAGGCCATGGTGGAGCTTGGGCTTTCTGCGAGGGGTTACAACAAGATACTCAAGATAGGCCGCACCATAGCCGACCTCGAGGGCGCCGAGAAGATGTGCGTGGCCCACATCTCCGAGGCCATCCAATACAGAAGCCTGGACAGGGGACTGTGGAGATAATGTTCAATTTCGTGTGGCGTATGTTTCGTCTTGGCAGTCAACGTCTCTTCTTAAACAATTTAAGGCTTTACATTCTGAGTTAATCATCTATATTGTTCTTGCCTGCACTGTCCGACCGAGTAGGGAAATAACAATGAATGTTATCTGCCTCCCTTCCACAAGAAAAGGCCGGCCTTTAGGTAAGGTCTATAAGCTTTTAAACTAGCCCAGATTGCGCCAGATTGGGGGATATGTTTTTTGGTCTGTATAAGTTTCCGACCAAATATACCTCCTTTTAACGATACAGGTTAAGCCATGCCAGGAATGATATAGAGTTAAGGTAATAAGGTTTTCTTTGTGCGTACGGTCAGTTTGTATGAGGAGGGTATAGATGAGCGAGATAAGAACAGCAATTGTCGGTGTCGGTAATTGTGCTAGCGCGTTGGTACAAGGACGCTTCTATTATGCGGACAGCGATGCGGCCATACCGGGCCTAATCACAAAAAACCTCGGTGGGTATTATGCCTGCGACATCAATTACGTTGCAGCGTTTGACGTGGACGAACGGAAGGTTGGCCATGATCTGAGCGAGGCCATATTCGCCCGTCCCAACTGTACGAAGGTTTTTTATAAGGACGTGCCTTCCGTTGGCACCCGGATATCAATGGGGTATGCCATCGACAGCATAGCAGCACATAATGACTCGTTCGAGGAAGACAAGAGGTTCAAGCCCAAGAAGAACGTCTATAATTCTGATGCGCAGGCCAGGCAGGCGATTGTAGATATTCTTCGCAGGAACTCGGTAGATGTTATGGTCAACTTCTTGCCGGTGGGCAGCGAGAAAACGTCCTATTTTTATGCAGACTGCGCACTTGAGGCCGGAGCGGCCTTTGTAAATGCCATGCCGGTATTTGTATCAAAGCACTACGGGGACAAATTTAGGGAGTTTGAACTTCCGATTCTCGGCGACGACATTAAGTCGCAGGTCGGTGCGACCATAATACACAGGGTATTGACGAAGCTGTTTGAGGACCGTGGCGAGCCGGTAAAACGCACTTACCAACTAAACGTTGGGGGGAACACCGACTTTCTCAACATGCTGGACAGGTCGAGGCTGGAGAGCAAGAAGATCAGCAAGACGCAGGCCGTGACCAGCCAGATGAACGGTAATCCGATTGACAAGGAAAACGTCTATATCGGTCCAAGCGACTACGTGCCCTGGCTTTCGGACAACAAGATCTGTTTCTTAAGGATGGAAGCCGAGCAGTTTGGCGGGGTGCCGATGAATCTTGAACTTCGACTCTCGGTGGAGGATTCTCCTAATTCCGCCGGCGTCATGGTAGATGCAATCAGGGCTGCCAAGGTTGCACTGGACAAAAGATTGTCAGGGCCCATCATTGAGGCCAGCGCTTATCTTTTTAAGTCTCCTGTAGAGCAGTTTGAAGATTCCGAGGCGAGGGAGATGCTGAAGGCATTCGCGAGACAAGCTAAATGTAACGTTGAACATGAGGCGTTCGCGAGGCCCGTCACAGAAGTATCGAGGGGTTCTGTTGACAGAGCACCTCTGTAACATATTTTCTTGTGTTGCGGAGGCCCTGGCTAATGTTTCTGAAGAAAACTGTGAAGAAGTGGGTCTTAATCCAAAGGGGGATAAGCAGCGCAGGTTCGACCTCCTGGCAGAAGAGGCCGTTCTTAATTATATTGAGGCGAACATAAAAGACACAGTAACCCTGCTCTCCGAGGAGAGCGGGGAAGTGACGATTGGCCGGGGTTTGGCGAAATATCGTCTTGTGCTGGACCCCGTAGATGGTTCAGAGAACTTTGCGCGTGGAATCCCTCTTTCTGGAATAGCCTTAGCCGCCTTGCCAGCCGATGCACCCCTCTCCGTTCAAAGCATAGAATATGCCATGGTCGGCGATTTCATCGGCAATTGCTGTTTCCTTGCAGAAAAGGGTAACGGTGCATTTCTGCGCGGAAATATAATTTCTACAAGCAAAACGGTGGATATAGGCAGCGCCTTTGTAAGTTGTGAGCTGGGACATTACCAGCTGCAGCCGCCAGTTGCAACTCTGCTTTCGAGGGCCGCCGGGGTGCGGAGCTTTGGATGCGCCACTGCCTCATTACGCATGGTTGCAGAGGGGCGGTTGGATGCTCATATTGACATCAGGGGCAGGCTCACGGCGGAGAATTTCCTGGCACCCTACTTGTTGATACGTGAGGCGGGAGGGGTTCTCACTGGCATAGACGGAGAAGAACTGCCGGAAATTACCGACCTGCAGACTGGCTATAGTCTGTTGGCTTCGTCAAACGTAGAACTGCACGAAAAAATACTCAAGTCCATAAACGATGAATTTTAAGATGTTACAACATTGAATGAAATAAATAGTAGTGGTAAAAGAGAAGGTGTTAAGGTCGTAATACTTGCTGCCGGTATGGGTAGCAGGCTAAGTGGCAAGAATGTAATAAAGCCGCTCGTTCAGATTTGCGGGTTGAGCCTAATACAGCGCGCAATTTTGTCCTCGATGGAGAACGGGTTTAGGGAGTTCGTGGTGGTGGTAGGCCACAAGAAGGAGATACTAATCCCGTACCTTGAGGAACTGTCGGGGAAATACGGCATTACTGTCGACATTGCTGAGAATTCAGAATGGGAAAAGGGCAATGGCACCTCAGTTTTTGCCTGCCGAGATTATGTAAAAAACCCCTTTTATCTCTTGATGTGCGATCACATTTTTGACCCATCCATCCTGGGGGAATTGTCCAGGCGCAGCCCTCCAGGGAACGAAGTGGTGCTGGCAGTAGATAGTCGTGTTAAAGAGGTATTTGACTTTGACGATGCCACCAAGGTCAGGTTTAAGGGGGAAGTATTAGAGGGTATCGGCAAGACATTAGATTCGTTCAACGGAATCGATACAGGGATGTTTTACTGCACCCCTGTTATATTTGATGCCCTTGGCCGTGCCTTTGAAAGGGGTAGATACACCCTCTCCGACGGAATTAGTGTTGCTATAGAGTCTGGCAAGGTCCGGGTGCACGACATTGTCTCTAAATTCTGGCTGGATGTTGATACCGAGGATAGTTTTCAACATGCTGAAAAGGCCCTGCTAAGTGGCCTGTTTAAGCCTGATGAGGACGGTTATGTCGCAAGATATTTGAACCGCTCCATATCCAAGAGAATGACTGCTTACCTTCTGCTGACCCCCCTGACGCCTAATATGATTTCCTTCGTAAGCTTTGCCATGGGAATTCTGGGGGCCTTTCTGTTTAGTTTGGGGGACTTTTTTTATACCTTCATTGCAGGCCTGCTGGTCCAGACATCGTCCGTGGTGGACGGCTGTGACGGTGAGGTTGCACGCCTAAAATTTCAGCGCACAACCTTCGGTGGGTGGTTTGACACTATTTTGGACCGATACGCGGATGCGGCAGTGGTTGTAGGCATCACATACGGCTACTGGCTGGGGCATCCGGGAGTTCTACCCTGGCTTGGGGGGATTATGGCTATGGCCGGGTTCATATTGTCTAGTTATGTCAAGAAGGAATATGCCCTCCGGTACTGTAAAGGGCTCTCTAAGGGAATTGATGAGAAGCTGATTAAGAGGGACCTCAGGTTATTTGTTATATTCCTGGGGGCGATGGTTAATCAGGCGTTCTGGGCAATGATCGTTATCGGTCTCGCCTCCCACATGATAATCGCCTGGATTCTTGCCTCCGTCTACTTCGGGGCAAGGCGTGAAAACCAAAATGGATAAGAAATCTCTGCAAGGTTTTTTACTAAAGGACTCGAACAATCTCTAACTAAACAAAAGACCCGCGATGGCGGGGTTGTCACGGCCTGTCAAGAGGGTATCTAGGCCCGCATGTCCGGGGGGGGGGGCGTCTAGGGATTCTCTCGTGTTTCGGCATAAAGCTAACGGCGCCTCAGCCACTCTCACGATAGCAGTACATATGCAAAGGGATCTTAATGGTCTGGGATATTATTATTATACTGGGTTATTTTGTGATCATTTTTGCCCTTGCTGTCATAAGGCGTGATGCCGGACACATAACCGCCCACGAATATTTTCTGAAGTCGAACACCCTCCGCTGGCCCTCTATCGCATTCTCAACGATTGCCACCAATATACACGCCGGTCACTTTTTGGGGATGACGGGCTCGGCATATCTATATGGATTGGCGCAGGCCAATTTTGAGATA
>JAZGAY010000001.1:0-12712 GCA_036475985.1 Candidatus Brocadiales bacterium | reverse complement strand
GCACTGACAGATTCAATTGACACCTGCCGCAATTACCACTATCATCTCATGTTAGTGTTAGGCCACATAAAGTATTCAGGTACTTTTTGAGAGGGTTTTTGAATTGGAAAACGACATCGTAGTAGCCATCACGGGCGCAAGCGGCATGCCGTATGCCCGCAGGCTGTTGCAGGTCCTGTGCGACAGGGGCATACAGGTGCACCTTAGTATCTCCGAGGCCGCACTGATTGTCATAAGGCAGGAACTGGGGCTTGAACTCAATCTCGACATGAAGGACCCCGATATAGACGCGCTCGTGGGCAGGCCGGATTGCCCCGTATGGTACTACAAGGTAACACAGCTCGACGCGGCCCTGGCCTCCGGAGGCAGTTTCCCGCCGGGGGGTATGGTGATCGTGCCGTGCAGCATGAACACCCTTGGCGCCGTCGCAAACGGTCTGGCGGCGAACCTCATCCAGCGCGCGGCCGCCGTCGCCATGAAAGAAAAACGCAGGATGGTCATAGTGCCCAGGGAGACACCCCTTACCGCCATACACCTTGAAAACATGCTCAGGCTGTCAAGGTCGGGCGTATGCGTGCTGCCGGCCATGCCCGGGTTCTACCACTACCCCAAAGACCTCGATGACATCGTCGACTTTATGGTCGCGAAGATACTTGACGCCCTCAACGTCGAACACGACCTCCTCGTACCAAAGGAAAAGGACGTGCCACCCTACCTCAGACGTACACAAGGGAAGTAGGGGTGGCCACCGAGGCCCACAACGCACCCCCCCCCGCCCCCCCCTACCCTTCGCCGGGGGTGTTTTATTCCTTGCCCAAAGTCTTAATTCCATTATAATTACGAAAACAGGACATTTAATCCACAGGGAACACAAATATGGACGACAGACAGGCAAAAAAGGAAGGTAGAGGGATGGGCTTCTGGGCGGCTGCTGCTGTTGCCGTCTTTTTCTTTCTCTCCAGTCTCCTCCTCGTCGCAATGATACTGGGCAGCCTCACGGCCTGGAGCCCGCTTTTGGGCGAGGGAAAGGCGCTGAATAAAGAGTACACCGAAGAGATAGTAGAGGGGAGCGGTGATAAAAAGATCGTCCTCATAAATATTAAAGGCATTATAAGTACCGCGTCTGATTCGTTTCTCTCCGGCGGGAGCGGGACTGTAGAGGGTTTCAAGAAACAACTAAAACACATAAAAGAGGATGAACAGGTGGAGGCCGTTCTACTGCTGATAGAAAGCCCAGGTGGAGGAATAACCGCAAGCGACATAATATATAACGAGATATTAAGATACAAGGAAGAAAAGGGAAAGAAGGTCGTGGTGTTGATGGGCGACATCGCCGCCTCAGGCGGATATTACATCTCGGTGGCAGCGGATAAAATTATCGCACACCCCACCACCATAACAGGCAGCATCGGGGTGATACTGCCCCTCGTTAACGTATCGGAGCTCATCAATAAATACGGTATAGAAGATGCGTCCATAACCTCCGGCGACATGAAGGACATAGGCTCACCCACCCGGCCGATGAGGCCGGAGGAAAAGGCGGTGCTGGACAGCATAATCCAGCAGATGTACGAGAGATTTGTGTCGGTCATCGCCACGGGGCGGAACATGCCCGTAGAAGAAGTAAAGAAACTTGCCGACGGAAGGATATATACCGCCCAGCAGGCCCTGGAGGGCGGCCTGATAGACCAGCTGGGTTACCTCTCCGACGCCATAGAGACCACAAAGGAGATGGCCGGGCTGGACGAGGCGCTCGTTGTAAGATATAAGAGAAAATGGAGCCTGGGCGACCTGTTCAGTATCGTACAGAAAATTACCCTACCCGGTGTACGCCAGTTTTTCCAGTGGCCGGAGATGGAGACCCCCAGGCTCATGTACCTGTGGCTGCCGGGGTTCACGCAGGACACCACAACCCGTTAAAGAACACGAGCCGTTTGCGCTTTGCGCTGCGATGCCTGAAAACAGGCCCGTCCTCACCCGTCTGTCACAGGCGGCAGAAAAAGCTGTTCAAGGAATCTAAACAAATAAAGGCCGGAACAAAAACACCGTTGACCAAACTTCCTTCCGGCAAGGACCAGGCATGACCCTTAGGTTATACAACACACTTACCAGAGAAAAGGGAGAATTCAGGCCGCTTCATCCGGGTGTGGTAGGCATCTACGTATGCGGCCCCACGGTCTATGACCACCCCCACCTGGGACACGCCAAGAGCTACGTCAGCTTCGACGTCATCGTCCGTTACCTGAGACACCTGAAGTATAAGGTCCGCTACGTCCAGAACATAACGGACGTGGGTCACCTGACCGATAACGCCGACCAGGGCGAAGACAAGATAGAGGCACGCGCGCGGCTTGAGCGTGTAGAGCCCATGGAACTGGTAGAGAAATACATGATGAGCTACTTTGAGGACATGGACGCACTCGGCATATTGAGGGCGGACATCGCCCCCAGGGCCACGGGGCACATACCGGAACAGATAGAACTGGTAGAGAAGCTTGTGGAGAAGGGCATGGCGTACGAGGCGGGCGGCTCGGTGTATTTCGACGTCAACAAATTCAAGCCCTACGGCAAGCTCTCCGGCAGGAGGCTCGAAGACCTCCAGACGTCCGTGCGGATAGAGCCGAATCCCGACAAACATTACCCCCTGGACTTCGCCCTGTGGAAGAAGGCCGAGGAGAACCACATCATGCGGTGGAAGAGCCCGTGGGGATACGGTTTCCCGGGGTGGCACCTGGAGTGCTCGGTCATGTCAATGAAATATCTTGGCGAGACGTTCGACATCCACGGCGGCGGGCTTGAGAACGTTTTTCCCCATCATGAGTGCGAGATAGCACAGAGCGAGGCTGCAAACGAGAAACCCTTCGCACGGTGCTGGATGCACAACAATATGGTGACCGTGGGCGGACAAAAGATGGGTAAGTCCCTGGGCAACTTTGTCACGCTCAAGGCCGCCTTCGCCGTGCACAACCCGCTGGCGATACGGTTTTTCATATTAAACTCGCATTACCGCAGCCCACTCGACTATACCGACGAGGCACTCAGCGCCGCCGCCACCGGACTCGAACACCTGCTCATACCCGTCCGGGAGGTAAGGGAACGCCTCAGATACGCCAAGGACACGCCTCCCGAAGAGACTATACTGAAGAAGGTCGAGGAATACAGGAGGCGGTTCATCGAGGCCATGGACGACGACTTTAACACCGCAGAGGCACTTGGCGCACTGTTTCAGTTCTCAAAGGAGGTGAACATCGTCCTCGGCAACTCCGGACTGGAGATAAGCCGGAAGGCGCTGGAGGAGATTGATTCCCTTTACAGGGACCTTGGGGGTGAGGTACTGGGTATAATCACGGACGAGCCTCAGTACAGGACCGGGGGTGACACAAAGGAAGAGGGTCTCATTAACCTGCTGATAGAGACCAGGGAAAATCTGCGCAAGGCCAAACGGTTCCAGTTGGCAGACGAGGTTAGAAACAAGCTCGGCGAGCTGGGCGTAATACTGGAAGATAAAGCGGAAGGCGCAAAGTGGAGAAGGAAGCTGTAAGATGAAGTGCCTCTTGCAGACGCTTCGGGAAAGACGGCTACACGCCCCCTGCATCCTCCTTTAAGGGCTTGAATTCCATAACGAACTCCGTGCCCCTGTCCCTTTTGACATGTATTTTTCCCTTTAATTGTTTCTCTACCAGATTTCTGACCAGCTTAAGCCCCAGGCTGTCAGTCTTATAGATGTCAACCCCTTCCGGGATACCGGCGCCGTCATCCTTGACCATTATAGAAATAGTGTCCTCGGATGGTTTCTGCACGGAGATTTCCAGCCTCCCCTTTTGTTCCTTCCCGAAGGCGTGTTTGAAGGCATTTGTTATCAGCTCGTTCAGGGCAAGGGCGCATGGGATGGCCTGTGTCACAGTCAGGTAAACACCGGAGCCCTTTACGTCAAGTGTGACATATCTCCCCGCCCCGTAAACATGCGACAGGTATTCGGCCAGTTTCCGGACATAGTCCTTCAGGTCTATCCGGTCAAACCTTTCGCTATGATAGAGTTCCGAGTGTATAAGGCCCATCGTGTGTATCTTGTTGCGGGCGTCTGCAAACAAATCAATCGCCTCCTTGTTTTGCGTACGCATACTCTTCATATCGAGCAGGCTTGAGATGATCTGCAGATTGTTCTTGACCCTATGATGGATCTCACCGAGGAGTTCCTCCTTCTCCCTGAGAGACGCCTTGATCTGCCCCTCGGCCCGTTTGCGCTCGGTGACGTCTCTGACGCTGCTCTGGACGACCCTTTTACTCCTTAACTGCACAACGCTTGTATTGATTTCCACGGGGATGTCGCGGCCGTCCCTGTGGCGGATAACAATATCTTCTTGAATTATCTTACCGCCTTTCGCCTTCACGGCGTCTTCGAATATCTTTTTATAACGCCCGGCCTCTTCTTCGGGATGAATTTGTGTCACGTGCATGCCCATAAGCTCTTCGGCGGGTATGCCGGTCAGTTCCTCAGCCCGTTTGTTGACGTCCTGTATAATCCCCGTTTCCGTATCTATTATAAATATGGCGTCGCTGGAGGCTTCAATCAGCTTGCGATACTTCTCTTCAGACCCCCGTACCGCCGCCTCTGCCCGCTTGCGCTCGGTGATGTCGTGCGCGACGCCGATAATACCTATAACCTTTCCCTGGTGGTCAAGGTAGGGGCCTTTCGTTGTGAGGTAAGTTTGGGTAATATCGTTCACCGTTGCAGCTTCTTCGTATGTTTCAGTCTTGCCCGAAGCCATGATTCTGCGGTCGTCATCCATGATTCGGCGCGCCGTGTCGGGCGGAAATAATTCTGTGTCATCCTTCCCGACAATTTCTTCCACGGGCTTTCCGAAAAGGCGGGACCCGGCGGTGTTGATCATCAAATGGCGTCCCTGACGGTCCTTCACAAAGATAATATCAGTCGTTCCTTCAATGACGGCGCGCAAGAGGCCAAAGTTCCGTTGCAGCTCCTCTTCCGTCCGCTTGCGCTCGGTGATCTCTTTCTGGAGTTCTTCGTATCTCTTCGCCAGTTCCGTCGTGCGTTCGGACACGCGCTGCTCAAGTGACCCGGTAAGCGTCTCCAGCTCCCCTGCCATGGTATTGAAACTGTCTGCCAGCTCGCCCATCTCGTCCTCGCGGGTTATCTCGACCCTACTCCTGAGGTCACCGCCCGCAAATCTATGTGTTGCCTCGGTTAACTTTCTTATAGTCCTCGACTCTGAGGTGGCGAAAATAATCCCAACTATGGTGACGGCGGCGGCACTGACCAGTCCCACCATTAGTGCAACGATGCGCAACGTATCCAGTGGCGCAAAGGCCTCTGACCTGTCTATCTTTGCCACCAGCCCCCAACCCAGAGAAGGGATGTCTTGATAAGCAGCCACCACGTCAACACCCCTGTAATCAGGGGCTATGAGCGCCCCACTACGCCCCTCTAACGCCAGTCTCATGGGCTCGGCCTCTGTAGAACCCAGCGGGATAGACAGGCTGAGCGGCGCACCGTGCGCATAACGCAAGGAGTTTAAGAATACAATGCCTTCCCCCTCCCTTTGCCCCAGCACCACCTCTCCAGTCTTACCCATCCCGGCACGGTTGGCGGTAATATCGTCCAGGGCGTCCAGCATATAGGTGTAGACAACGACGCCCAGTTTGTCGCCATTTTTAGATACAACGGGAGTAGAGATAGGTATGCCGTTCAAATCTAAAGAAGGTAAATAGCGGGGTTTACCTACGTAGGTTTCTCCCACACCTTTTCTTAATCCTTGCAGAAACACATCCTGGCCGGACATATCCTTCCCCATTATTGCTCCATTAGTGCACCCGATGACTACCCCTTCCATATTCACCACACATATTTCTGCAATATGGCGGTCTTGCACCTTGTCGTGTTGCGTGAGGTGTGTGTTTAGGGCAGTAACGGCATCGTCTGTAAGAATTTCCCCACGAGCGGTTGTCTGAAGGCTATTTCTTACAAATTCATCATTAGTCGAGTCTACAAGGTCATCCCTTTCTTCCTCAATATAGGTCAGGACGTGAGCCCTTCTTGATTCGGCAACGGCTGACAGCCAGTTGAGAGTTTGTTTCTCCAGCGTGTCTCTGGCGTTAATGTAGTATATACTCGTGATTACCACTATGGGTATGAGGGAGATGCAGAGTGAGTACAGAAGGAGTCTACTTTTTATTGAGCGGAATGGTCCCATCTTACGTTGGCCCTCGTAAGAACTGTGTCGTCACTTATAAAAAAAGGCAAAAACAGCTTCAGGCAGTTTGTTTTAGCGCAGGATGCGGCTAAATACTCCTTTAAATTTCCCGGCGGTCGTCGGGCCTCCAAAAAAACTATTTTCCCGCAGCGCCGGCGGTGGCCATTTCCTTTTTCGGCACCTTTTCCCAGTCCTTCAGGAACTGTTTTATACCGGCATCGGTAAGCGGGTGCTGGACCAGCTTGTTGAAGACCGCGAACGGTATGGTTGCCACGTCGGCGCCCATGAGCGCGGCGTCGCGCACGTGCATGGGGTGGCGTATGCTGGCCACGATAATCTCGGTCTTAAAGCCGTAGTTGTCGTAAATGGTGCGAATCTCTTCTATCAGTTCCATGCCGTTCTGGCCTTTGTCATCCAGACGTCCCACGAACGGGCTTACGTAGGTTGCCCCGGCCTTTGCGGCCAGAAGCGCCTGGTTCGACGAAAAACACAGTGTCAGGTTGACCTTTATCCCCTCCCCGGTAAGCTGTTTTGTGGCCTTCAGGCCGTCCGGGGTGAGGGGCAGCTTTATTACCGCGTTGTCCGCCACCTTGGCAAGTCCCCTCGCCTCCTCGACCATCTCTTCAAACTTGAGGCTGACCGCCTCAAGGCTCACCGGGCCCTCGACGATGGAACATATCTCCCCGACCACCTCCATGAACGGCCTTCCCGTCTTGGAGACAAGCGTCGGGTTCGTAGTGACTCCGTCCAGGATGCCAAGGCTGTTGGCCTCTCGTATCTCCTTGACATCCGCTGTATCGATGAAGAATTTCATCTCTCGTATCTCCTATATAATATCTATCTGCACAGCTTGAATATCAGGTTCTCAAGGATGATCTTATTATTACCGGCGCCGACCTTTCCCGCAATGTCGGTCTCAAGCAGAAACCGGTAGTCCCTCTCGAGCTCTCTCTCGGAAAACAGCCTGGTCTGCTCCACCAGGTCGTCCACGTACCGTCTGGGGACACGCAGACTGTAAGTCAGTGCCTCTCTGTCTCCACCGCCATCCAGGATGCGCCTGGCGCGCCAGAGCCTCTCGATCTGCCACCTTAGCGGCGGGACAACCTTTACTATCTCCTCTCCCGACCTTATGAACCTCAGCAGCTGATTGAGGATTCTCAGGGCCTTGGGAAAGTCCTTTCTGGCGACGGCGCCTGTCAGTTCAAAGACGTCTCGAAGCCGGTCTGTGCCGACCAGCCCCTCTACGTCATCGGGTCTTATCTCGCGCCGCTTACCCACGGATATGGCAAGCTTCTCCACGTGTCCGGCCAGCAGAGACAGGTTATTGCCCACATTTTCGGCCAATATGTCGCAGGCGTCAAGGGTTATTTGCTTCCCGTACGACTTCGCCCTGTCCGTCATCCAGTGCGGAAGCTGCGCGCCCTTAAGCTTTTCGCATGCAATCGCGCCGCCCGCCTTGTTCAGCTTATTGAATAAAGACGTGCGCCTGTCCAGCTCATTGCAGACGAGGACGAGATAGCCGAAGGGGGAAGGTGACTCCATATAATCCTTTATCTGGTCGCGGCTGCGTGTCACCAACTTATCGGCCCCGTAAACCACCACCAGCCTCTTCCCCTTAGAGCCGAAAAACGGTACCGTCTCCAGCTCTTCTACGACCACAGGAAAGGAGGTCTCCGCACCCTCTATCTCTATGAGGGATACACACGTATCCTCTTCGCCCAGGACACGAGACCTTATTAGCGAGACGGTCTCATGGACAAAAAGCTCTTCCTCTCCATAGACCGCGTATACCGGAAGGAGTTTGGCCCTTTCAAACGATTGTTTAAAACGAGGAAAGTCCATTCACACCGCCTTGAAGTACGGCGACGCAGTTGCCCTAAAAACCCTTATCTAATCCTCAAAGTACCAGTGCAGACTGAGATCGATATAATCGTCTCTTATATTACGAGGGAACCTGTCTATGAGGACCGTCTCAATGCCCCCCTTGACAAGGGCGGCCAATACGGGGTTCCCCGCGTTTTCAACAATGATAACGTTGCCGACAATCCCAGAATTGTCCATCACGGCGTCAACTATTATGGGAAGGTTGTTGAGGGTTCTGTAATTTATGCCGTCTACGTCGCTGTACAAGAAGTTCCAGTGTTGCTTTATCCTGTTGCGAATCTGCTGGTAATACTGCCCATACGCGCCTTCTTTGACATTATGGGCCATATGGGCCGCCTTGGCCTCTCTGTATACACTTGACCTGGCCTTCTCCTCGCGAGACTTACCCGTACGGCCTGCCGGCCCTCTTGCATAAAATATGAAGGTAAACTCGCTTGGACCCTCTGAGACGATAACCTCCTCCTCTACGACCTCAGCGTCCTTTGTCCGTATATCCACGAGCATTCCTTCAACCGTTTCGGGGTGGGTTATCAGCGCCTCCTCGGGCCTCTCCGGGCCGCCACCTGGTTTCTTCCCGACCGCCTCTCCCTTCGGGTTATATGTGAAGCGCTCTTCGTCGGGAGTGGGCCTGAACCATTTTACCGGGTTATTTGAACACCCGATGGGTAAGATAACTAAAAGGCTGAAAAGGAGTATAAACCTTAGTCTCATTTCACCGCCTTCATGAAGGAAGCTTGACCGTGTAGAAGGGCCTGTCGTGTCGCAATTATATCCTATAATACACCACAAATCTCTGATGTCCGGTCCCCGGTGTCTGCGCTTGATTGTCCGTCTTTTAGGCCCCCTCACACGTTCATCGCTCAAAATCGGCCCTAGGACCCTTGCCAAAACCGTACCTGCCTAACCGGAACAATCTAAGCCTTTTAGCAAATTCTATCCCGTTTATATTATGTGTCAAGTCTTTTATACGGGATTACTTAACTACGATGTTAACAAGCTTACGGGGGACGGAAATTATTTTTACGACCTTCTTGCCGTTCAGAAATCCCTTTATCTTCTCATCCTCCAGTGCCATCGCCTTTATCTCGTCCTCTCCCGTGTCGGGCGATACTGTAAGCCTGCTGCGGACCTTGCCGTTGATCTGCAATACTATCTCCAACTGTTCCTCTTCTACGGCCCCATGGTCGTAAGACGGCCACTCCCGCTCAAAGATGCCGGGCTCGTTGCCGAGTCTCTCCCACATTTCCTCGCATATGTGCGGCACAAACGGGGAAAGCAGCAACGCCATACTCTCCAGGGAGTGGCGAAGGACCTGCCTGGATACAGCGTCGCCGGGCTCAAACTTCTCAACCTCGTTAAACAACTCCATAACGGCCGCGATGGCGGTATTAAAGTGCCATGAGCCCTCAATGTCCTTGGTCACCTCCTTTATGACCCTGTTGGTGGCCCTGTAAATACCCCTGGAATCGTCGGGGAGCGAGCCGACGTCTCCTTCCCATCTCTTTACGCCCTTTAACTCGTCCGCATGGCTTGCGACCTTTTGCCACAGCCGTTTAAGGAAGCGGAACCCGCCCACCACGGACCTGTCGGTCCACTCCGCGTCTCTCTCCGGCGGCCCTATAAACAGCAGATAGAGCCTCAGGCTGTCCACGCCGTATCTCTCTATAATCGACTCCGTGCTGACCACGTTGCCCTTTGACTTGGACATCTTCGCGCCGCCCTTGATTATCATGCCTTGCGTGAAGAGGTTCTGAAAGGGTTCTTGGAAATCCACAAAGCCAAGGTCATGCAGCACCTTTGTAATAAACCTCGAGTAGAGGAGATGCAGTATGGCATGTTCCACCCCGCCTATATATTGGTCAACCGGCAGCCACCTGTTCACCACGCCGGAGTCAAAGGCCCTTTTATCGTCCCTTGGAGAAAGGTATCGGAGATAGTACCAGGACGAGTCCACAAACGTGTCCATGGTGTCTGTCTCCCTGCGGGCCTCTCCGCCACACTTGGGACACTTTGTGTTTACAAAGTTCTCTTCCCTCGCCAGTGGACTCCCCTTTGCAGAGCCAAAATTCTTGATGTCGGGTAATACCACCGGTAACTCGTCTTCCGGAACCGGCACCGTGCCGCACTTCTCACAATAGACGATTGGAATCGGCGCACCCCAGTACCTCTGACGCGAGATGAGCCAGTCCCTGAGCTTGTAGTTCACCGAGCGCTCACCCCTATTATCTTTCTTCAGATATTTAGTTATCTCACCCTTCGCCTCGCTGTTTGGAAGTCCGTCAAACTGCCCCGAATTCACCTGCACCCCGTCGCCGGTAAATGCCTCTTTCATGGTATCGGGATCGATGGCCTCGCCCTCTGGCTGGATGACCACTCTTACGGGCAGGCCGTATTGCCGCGCGAACTCAAAATCTCTCTGGTCGTGGGCGGGCACAGACATGACCGCCCCGGTGCCGTACTCCATAAGCACATAGTTGGCTATCCATAGTTGCACCCTGTCGTTATTCACGGGATTTATTACATAATGACCCGTAAATATGCCCTCCTTGGGCGCGCCGGCGGCGGAACGCTCGATAATGCTCTCGTTCCTTGCCTTCTCCACAAACTCTAAAATCTCATCCCGCTTCGGGTCCCCCTCCGCTAATGCATCGATGAATGTCTCGATGACAGGATGCTCCGGGGCAAGGGCCATAAACGTCGCCCCGAAAAGCGTGTCGGGCCGGGTGGTGAAACAGGGAAGGGGAATATCCTTGCCCTCTATCATGAACTCCACCATGGCGCCCTCGCTCCTGCCGATCCAGTTGCGCTGCATGAGCTTCACCCTCTCGGGCCAGTGCTCAAGCTGCTGCAGGTCGTCAAGGAGTCTTTGGGCGTAGTCGGTTATCTTGAAGAACCATTGCTCTAAGTCCTTCTGGGTAACGGCATTATCGCAACGCTCGCAGCGACCCTCCAACACCTGTTCATTGGCCAGCACCGTTGAGCAGGAAGGGCACCAGTTCACAAACGCCTTCTTCTTGTAGGCAAGGCCCTTCTCGTACAGCTTCAGAAAGACCCACTGGGTCCACTTGTAATAATCCGGGCCACTGGCCGTAATCTCACTGGTCCAGTCGTAACCCGTGCCCCAGACAAGAAGCTGCTCCTTCATGGCGGCAATGTTTTTTGACGTGTATTCGGCGGGGGGAATTTTTTCCTTTATGGCGGCATTCTCGGCGGGCAGTCCGAAGGAGTCCCAGCCCATGGGCGAGAAGACGTTGAAGCCGCGCATCAGCTTATAGCGCACCACCACGTCGCCAATGACGTAGTTCCTGGCGTGACCCACGTGGAGCGTGCCGGAGGGATAGGGGAACATCACCAGACAGTAGAATTTTTGCTTCGCAGAATCCGCCTGCACACGAAAGAGCCCGCTCTCCTCCCAGTATTTGCGCCATTTGGGCTCTAGTTCAGAGAAATTGTACGCATTCTTTCGCATGATATTTGGTGGGACCCGGTCTGCCGCAAGGCATAATATCATAACACATTTGCACTTCCAATAAAAAAACTTGACACACCCGGGGTATGGATTATAAGTTAGACGTACAGGTTACGGACCGGACCAGGTCTTAACCTCACCCGCTTGATTTGAAGGTCCTGCTGCCGAAGTGGGGGATTAGCTCAGTTGGGAGAGCGCTTGAATGGCATTCAAGAGGTCGAGGGTTCGACTCCCTTATCCTCCACCATATCTTAAAAGGACTTACGACTGGAGGCTTCATTACTTTCGCTTGAAATTGTATAGTTTTTGTATAGTTCAGACTCGTTAACCTCACTATCAAACAACTCTACAGCCTTCACCTTATGTCCTGGCGTTAGGTGTGAATACCTTAGGGTCATTGTCGGAGTCTTATGGCCCAGCGGCTCTTTCACTGTGGTAGGATCCACGCCTGACATTACCAGGTGGCTAGCAAAGGTATGCCTCAAATCATGGAATCTAAGGTCTTGGGTTCCTGCTCTCTTTACGGCAGTTTCGAAACCTCGCTTGACCTCGAAAATGGTAGTTTTGCAGAGGTCTCAAATATTATATACCGCCGCACCCAAGATAGTGAGTAGCTTACCAGTGGCTTCGCGGCAAGTAGCCCCAAGTTCACGTCAAGTAAGGAGATAAGCAATAATCTTCTTGATTTCTAACGCTGGTTGCTATAAGCTTTTGAGGTGTGTCGATGTAGATATATACTATTTCTTTAGGGGGGAAAGGCCCTCTAGTATTCAGGGGTGAATATATGATGATAAGACCATTACCAAGGCATTTCGTGCTGTTACCCCTTCTCATAGCGTTTTGGGCCATAGCGGCTGTGCCTCCGGTTCAGGCAGAGCACGACAAGGCCGGGAGGGCTGAGTTAAAACCTCTCGGAACCTTTAAATTTGAGCCCACCCTACTGCCTGACGCCAGGGGAAGGTTAACACTTCTGGTTACCTTAAGTCCTCTGGAAAGTGAGCTTTATCTCAGAGTAAGTGGTCTGCCGGCCACAACACGCTTTAACGTCTTCCTGACTGAGACAACGGAGAGCCGAGACCTGCCGGCCAGATTCCTTGGCACCTTTTCCACCGATGGAGACGGCAGGGGGATGTTCTCATACACCTCC